>CAJCBY010000415.1 GCA_903960725.1 uncultured Cytophagaceae bacterium
AGCATACTGATGTAGTAGATCGGATACACCCAGGTTCCATACAAGTTTCCGAATGGTCCTGATAATATTTGGTACAGTGCGGCAAAGCTGGCTGCTTTCACCACAGTGGACATAAACATCGTGAAGATTGTAGGAGCACCTTCATATACATCTGGAGTCCAGAAATGGAATGGAGCCGCAGAAATCTTAAATAAGAACCCGACTAAAATCAATAAAACACCAATTGATAAGAAAATAGGAGTCGATTCAGGAGGTGTGCTGGCGATGCTAGTAGCAATATTTACCAGGTAGAAAGAACGTGTCGCCCCATAGACTAAGGTAATGCCGAAAAGCAAAATACCTGTCGCGAAGGATCCCATCAAGAAATATTTCAAGGCTGCCTCGTTCGAACGTAAATTACGTTTATCAGAACCTGTTAACACATACATCGCCACGGAAAGGATTTCAAGTCCCACAAAGAACATGATCAAGTGATCGAATGAAACCATTAAAATGGCTCCCACTACCGAGAATAATAGAATTGCGTAGTATTCTGCTGGATGTGTGTGCTCTTCGTCGATGCCAAAGCCTTTGGAAAAACTAACTACCATAAAGGCAGCTAATTGAATGATTAAGCTGAAGCTGATAGACGTATTGGTGGTGTGGAACATGTGTCCATACCATAACATCTCGTGGTTCCAGTCCAAAGCCGTCAAAGCCATACTGCCCGCTAAGAACAAAAGCGTCGCGGCTTGGATGGTTTTTCTAGAAAGCCAAAAGCCCAAGAATAAATTTAAAATACCTAGAAGTGATAATGCAATGATAGACGTCATAATGCTTTTTAATACTATTTTATTTGAACCATTGGATTAATTGCTGAACCGCGGGTTCACTAAAACCTAAAACTGTCGATGGGAAAACTCCACCCAAAATAACCAAGGCACTTAAGGGAATTAACACTGCCTTCTCAGCAAACGTTAAGTCTGCAAAATCAGCCGTGATGCGAGATACATTTCCAAACATCGACTTCTGAATCAAACGCAACGTGTATACCGCACCTAAGATGATGGTGATACCTGCGATGATACCTAAGGTTAGGTTTTGGTCAAATACACTCTTTAATAACAAGAACTCTCCAATGAAACCATTCGTCAATGGAAGTGCCACCGAGCCTAAGCTCAAAATCACAAACGTCACCGTTAAAGGGTAAGAGAACTGAGTGATACCCCCTAACTGGGCGATTTCTCTTGATTTTGTTCTACGTTCAATGATTTCAATCACGAAGAATAAACCGATGATATTGATACCATGCGATAACATTTGGTACAAGGCTCCTTGAATACCTTCGATGCTTCCAGTTAAAATACCCGCAGACATTAAACCTACGTGGGCAAAGGAAGAATAAGCTAATAAGCGTTTCGCGTCTTTTTGTTGGATGGCGATAATCGAACCATAGATTATTCCGATCACAGAAAGTACTGAGGCTGTTAATCCCCAAGTGGCCACGCCTAAAGGGAACATCGGGAGTACGAATCTAATCACACCGTACGTACCCATCTTCAACATGATACCAGACAATAACATCGTTCCTTGCGCAGGAGCCACGGTATAGGTATCAGGTTGCCAAGTATGGAAGGGGAAAACGGGCATCTTGATGGCAAAAGCCAAGAAGAAGGCCGCAAACAAATAGCCTTGTTGATCTGCACTTAAGCCTTTCGCTGTTTGGTACAATACTTCGATGTCTGCTGAGTGAAACTCCCCTGGGGTTAGCAAGTAAACGTAAACTAACGCGATTAAGAAGAATAAGGACCCAAACAAGGTGTAAACAAAGAACTTAAACGTAATCGCATTCTTGTTCTCACCGCCATAAATCGCAGCCAAGAAGTAGATCGGTAATAAGGATGCTTCGAAGAAGAAGTAAAACAAGAACGCATCTTTTGCTAAGAATGCTCCCATCAAAGCCGTTTGCATCACTAACATCAAACCCTGGAACTGCGAATTGTTTGCGCGATCCGTATTTGCCGTAGTCGCTACGATGAAGGGAACTAATAAAGCACAAAGTCCAATTAATACGCCGCTGATTCCATCCACATATAAGGAGAAGGATAAACCCGCTTCTGCCACCCAAGGGGCAGAAAAAGAAATAGGATTTAGGCTGGCTTGTTGTAAAACAAAGGCGGTGGCCGCTAATTCAATGAGGGATGCCGCTAGTGAAGGGGCAAACGCATTTTTTGGCTTGAAGATCAACAAAGCTGACCCAATCAAAAGCGGAAATAAAAGTATAAATAGTAGATACATAGCTATGTTGCGATCGGATTATGGAAGGATCGTACTTTTTAAACTAACAAATAAAATGACAACGATGGCCGCGACCATGCAGAATAGGTAGATGCCTACGTTTCCTGTTTGGGCTCTGCGGAACTCGCTCGAAGCATATTTCACAAAACGTCCTAAACCTTCGACGAACAAGTCAATGACCAGGAAGTCGATCACTTGGAAGAAGAAGTTCGATAAAAAGGCGATAGGCTTAACAAAAAGCATATCGTATAATTCGTCGATGTAGAACTTGTTGTAGATAACCTTTTGGATACCAGAAATTTCCCCATCTTCCGAAGGCACTGATTTCTGCATTCCGAATAGGTAGATCGCTAAAAAGGCGGGTAAGAAAGCGGCTAAAAGAGGCGCTCCACCTTCTAAACTCAAGAAGTTGACTTCACCCGCTTCGCCTGCTTCTGGCAATAGAGGTGCTAACCAATGCGCTAAGAATTCATTTCCTCCGGCAAAGTGAGGCAAGTTGATTAAACCCCCACCCACAGAGAATACGGCTAAAATAATCAACGGCAACGTCATCGTGATAGGGGATTCGTGCAAATGGTGTGCTTGTTTCTCTGTCCCTCTGAACTCTCCATAGAAAGTCAAAATGAATACGCGGAACATATAGAAAGACGTCAAGGCAGAACCTAAAATCGCCAAGCTCCACATCACAGGATCGTGGTGGTATAGACTCGCTAAGATTTCATCTTTCGAGAAGAAACCGGCGAATGGAGGAATACCTGCAATCGCGATTGTTCCTAACATAAAGGTGATGAACGTGATAGGCATCTTTGATTTCAATCCACCCATGCGGCGAATATCTTGTTCGTCTGACATCGCGTGAATCACAGAACCTGCTCCTAAGAAAAGGAGGGCCTTAAAGAAAGCGTGCGTCATCACGTGGAAGAACGAAGCCGTATAAGCTGATGCGCCTAGACCCATAAACATATACCCTAATTGGGATACCGTAGAATAGGCAAGGACTTTCTTGATATCGTTTTGGAAAAGACCAATCGCTGCGCCTAATAAGGCCGTCGCTAAACCAATCCAACCCACAAAATGCAATACTTCAGGACTTAATTCAAACAAGGCATTCGCACGAATGACCATGTAAATGCCGGCTGTCACCATCGTCGCTGCGTGAATCAAGGCAGATACCGGCGTAGGACCCGCCATCGCATCTGGAAGCCAAGTGAACAAGGGGATTTGAGCTGATTTACCCATCGCACCGATGAATAAACAAAAGGCGATGATGCTTAAGTCAGTTGTATAATCGCCACTCTGAATGGCCGTGAAAATCGTTTGGTAATCCGTCGTTCCGAAATCCTGGATTAATAAGAAGATACCTACTAAGAAACCTAAATCACCGATACGGTTCATGATGAAGGCCTTGCGAGCTGCATCTCCGTAGGAATTTTTTTGGTTCCAAAACCCGATCAATAAGTACGAACACAAACCTACGCCTTCCCATCCGATGAATAAGACGGTGAAGTTTGCCCCTAATACGAGGATCAACATGAAGAAAACGAAAAGGTTCAAGAAGGCAAAAAACTTACCAAAACCGGTATCATGGGACATATACCCAATCGAATACACGTGAATCAAGGTGCCCACTCCCGTGATTACGAGGAGCATTAAAATCGATAATTGATCGATTTGGAAGGCAAAAGGAATCTCTAAAGAGCCTACCTTAATCCAATCCGCGATCGGAAGAATCTGCGCCTGACCGTCGAAATTCAAGAATAACTGAAGTGATAAGGCGAAGGCAACCAAGGGAGGAATTGTTCCAATGATCCCCGCAACTTGCTTCGGTAATTTCGGGTACGCTAAACCATTAATAGCAAAGCCTAATAAGGGTAATAGTGGAATGAGGAATAGTAAAGACATATTAATTGGGCGGAATATTTCGCTGAATTAGTTTTTCAATTTGTCAAGAACACCGATATCGATGCTTTGGATGTTTCGATAAATCATCACAATAATCGCTAAACCTACAGCGACTTCTGCTGCGGCTACGGCCATGATGAAGAATACGAAAATTTGACCTGCTGGGTCAGAGTAGTAGGAGGAAAATGCAGCTAACAATAAGTTAACGGCATTTAACATTAATTCGATCGCCATAAAAACGATGATCGCATTTCTACGCGTTAATACGCCCAATATACCAATACAGAACAAAGCAGAGCTTAAGATAATGTAATGGGTTAATGGAATCGTACGGATAATTTCGGGTATTGATTGCATAGTCTTAAATAATTACAAAGGCTTCAGGCAAAAGCCTGTCCAAAAAATGCATTTATGCGAGGCAAATTTACGAAAATATCTGATAGCCTCGACATCAAAAATGCCTTAACGCTGAAAACCTTGCAATTTTATTTCGGTCAGTTTGCGCTTCGTGTCCATGGGGAAATCACCCTTCATCATCCAGTCGTAATAGGACGGGTCAGACTTCAAAACTTCGAGAACTGGTTTGCCTATATGTTTGCCAAAATTAAAGCAAGCCACGCGCTCTTTATTGTACGCCATTCGGTTTGCGTAGTCAATTGAATTCGAGGCACTTAGTTCGTGCAGTTTGTCCATGTCATTTTGAATAGGGAAAACATCTTTCCCGTCTGCATCCTTAATTGACTTGTTCGCATAATGTTTCACCTGTGCATTCAACACCTCTAATGTGGCTAACACATCCGCCTCAGCACCGTGTGCCCCGATTAATTCTTTACCACAATAAAATTGGTAAGCCGCTGTTAAATTACGCGGCTCCATTAAGTGGAAAATGCGTTGAGCATCCACTAATTTTCTATTTTTCATATCGAAATCCACCTCTGCGCGGAGCATTTCCTCCACTAACATAGGCACATCGAAACGATTTGAATTAAATCCAGCTAAGTCACAACCATCTAAAAAGGTAGATAACGAGCGAGCAACCATTCTAAAAGTCGGTTCATCTTTCACATCTTCATCATAGATGCCGTGCACTAATGAGGCCTCTAAAGGAATCGGAATACCCGGATTCACGCGACGTGTTTTTACTTCCACGGTTCCGTCTAGATTGGCTTTGGCAATGGAAATTTCCACAATGCGATCGCGGTTAATCTGTATCCCCGTCGTCTCTAAATCGAAAAATGCGAGGGGTCTCTTTAGTTGTAATTGATGTTCCATAGGATGTTTTAAAATGGGCTAGGGCAAAGGTAAGTTATTATTACCTTTGTTACATGAATTTTAGCCCGAAAGCACTTTTTTTTGACTGGGATCACACGCTGTGGGATCATGACTTAAATGCAAGAGAAGTTTTACTAGATTTAGCCAACGAATACGAGCTGGCCATTGAGCCCCTAAGCTACTGGGCGAGCTTTGAAAAAATCAATAATGGGCTTTGGGACCAATACGCGGCAGGCGAAATATCGCAGGCGGAACTACGGGAGACGCGCTTCGTTCGCTTTTTTCAAGAACTGCGCATCGAAGGTCCTTCTTCGGAGTTTGGCGATAAATACCTCGAGCGTGCACCGCGGAAGACAAATTTGATGCCGGGTGCATTTGAAGTCATTCAAGATTTAGCCGTCCATTTTCCCTTATATATCTTAACGAATGGCTTCGATGACATTCAATTTGTGAAGATTGAAGGTGCCGGGATGCGCTCCTTTTTTCAGGAAATTATTACCTCGCAGCAGGTGGGGACGAAGAAACCGAGTCCGTTGTTTTATGCCTATGCTTTAGAACGTGCGGGAATTAAAGCTGAGGAGGCCTTAATGATCGGTGATCACGTGGAGGCTGATGTCAGGGGAGCATTGAATGTGGGTATTCCGGCGATTCACTATAATCCCTTTTCGCTAGCGACGGATTTGCCGCACGAGATTCAACATTTGGATGAATTAAGGGGATTACTCAAAAATCGATAACTGATTGTCGCTCGATTTACGGTCAAAAATCTTCTTATCTCGAATGAATTTTTTGTTCTCCTCTAAGAACAGAATAAACTTCTCTATTTGGTCGTATTGGAAACTGAAATCAATGTTATTGACGTCGTAGGATTCCACGTAGACCTGTTTAAAGTCCGTAATAACGTAGTCCAGGCGCTGTATTCCGTATTTTTGTAGGCCTAAAAGATACAGGTTCTGGTGGTTGGTTAAAAAGCGATTCGGCTCATAATAGGCTGTGCTTTTTAGGTCAAAAGCGATGGTGTCACCCACGCCATCCACATAGCCGTAGATCATCGCATTTTTATATCGGGATTCTACGTAAAACTGGGTCTTGTATTTTGCAGGCAATAATTCGCGCGCTTGATCGATGATTCCCTCCGCAAAAGCCTCTTCATTTTCACCTAGCGTTACCGCTCGCTCAAAATCAATCCCTTTTTGCTGCGCATTCGTTGTGGGTTTACGCACGCGATTGATGCGATCGATTAGCTCGATTTCGTCCACAATGATTTTGCCGTTTCCATCGCGAGATTGGCTCGCATAGAGGTTAAAGGAATTTAAAAGCGTGGGATATAAGCGGTAAATCATACGGCAATTTATTGAATTTGGAGGCGAGTCACAATTTCGTCTTCGATTAAATGCGATTTTGTGATCTCAGCTACATCTTCCACTTGTACATTGCCATAGAAAACGCCTTCAGGATATACGACCATCGTGGGTCCTTTTCCACAGAAATCGAGGCAACCTGATTTTTGGACGCGGATTTTAGCCGTTCCGCCTTGGGCTGCATAGCTCGCGCGGAAAGCGTCTACTAATTCCATTCCGTGGCCAGAACCACAACATTTTTTAGGGGCATCTTTGTCATTAGCGCAGATAAATACGTGTTTTTCGAAGTGCATATAATTAGCTATTTAAAAGTAGTACAATAGGGCAATGATCCGAATGTTTAACATCCGGAAGGATAGAGGCGTGTTGGATTTTTTCTGCCAAAGCCTCAGATACCATCTGGTAATCTATTCGCCAGCCCAAGTTTTTACCTCGAGCTCCCGCGCGGTAGGACCACCAACTGTAGTGGTGAGGCTCCGCATTAATCGCTCTAAATGAATCCACAAATCCGCGGCTCACAAATCCGTCCATCCATTCGCGTTCTTCAGGCAAGAAACCAGAACTGTTCGCGTTTCCTTTAGGATTGTGAATGTCGATGGCCTTGTGGCAAATATTGTAATCGCCGGCAATGACTAAATTCGGAAATTCAATCTTCAGGGCGTTAATGTAGTTTTGAAAATCGCCTAACCAGTCCATTTTGAAAGCTTGTCTTTCATCCCCGCTAGAGCCGGATGGCATGTAGACGCTCATGACGGAAAATCCGTCATAATCGGCTCGTATCACGCGACCTTCGGAGTCGTATTTGTCGATACCGCAACCCACTGACACGTTATTTGGCCTAATTTTACTGAATATCGCTACGCCTGAATAACCTTTTTTCTGGGCAGAATGCCAATAAACCTCGTAACCCAAAGCGAATATTTCGCTCAAATCCACTTGTTCCACCTCTGCCTTCAACTCTTGAATGCAGACGATATCTGGATTTTCTTCTTGCAACCAAGAAACGAACCCCTTGGTCATAGCGGCACGAATGCCATTCACGTTATAACTAATGATCTTCATTCGGGAATACCTCTGTTTTGAAATAATGAATGACGTGTGCTTTCAATAGCAGTTCTTGTTCTTTTAAGGGTAGCGATGGAATCGCTTGTACATTCTCCCAATGCGGCCAACCTTCCTCATCCAAACCCTCCAACCGATAAAAATCGCTGTAGCTTAACACTTTACAGGTGGCGATGTGCAACAGATCTTGCTTTTGTTCTTTGGTAAAATGCGCGTGCCCCTGTCCTAATTCTTGGACTCCGATCATCAGTAAGATGGGCTCCATTTCGGATGGGCGTTTGCCAAACGAGTTTTCGAAAAAATCGAGAATCATTCCCCATTCTTCAATGACTACAGCTGGCTCGAATTCCATAAAGATTGCTAATTAATTGAGGTGCAAATTAGCCACAAAAAAATGATTAATTGCCGTAGATGTCGTATTTTTGAAAACCAATAACCCTAAAAGTAGTTTATAAAATGCATTCAATTGCACAAAAGCGTACATTATCAAACATTACCCCTCTTAAACGAACATTTAAAAAAATGAAATCCTTCTCTATTCCTTCGTTGTTTAAGAGTAATGTGATCGGGCAAATTAAGGAAGCTCGTCGTATCCAGGACAAATTAAAAAAAGACTTTACTCCGACCCATTTGGATTTTGGGCCAGTTGAAATTTTATTGTCGAGGCATTTTGGATTTTGTTATGGAGTGGAGAATGCGGTAGAGACCGCTTACCATATTATTGACCAAAATCCGGAAAAACGCATTTTTCTTTTGTCTGAGATGATTCATAATCCGGCTGTCAATGCAGATTTAGCGGATCGAGGGGTGCGATTTATTCAAGATACCCATGGAAATCAATTAGTGGATTGGGAAGAGTTGAGCGCGAATGATGTGGTGATTGTGCCCGCTTTTGGCACCACTTTGGAAATTCAAGCCATACTTCAGTCTCGTGGAATTGACCCTTATGCCTATGATACAACTTGTCCATTTGTGGAGAAGGTGTGGAATCGGGCAGAGGCGATAGGGAAGAAGGATTATACGGTGATTGTGCATGGAAAACCGAGTCACGAGGAAACGAAAGCGACTTTTTCGCATTCGCAATCCGTGACACCTACCTTAATTATTAAAGACATTAACCAAGCCATAGCCTTAGCGTCCTATATTAAGGACGAAAAATCGGCTGACGAATTCTTCGTAGAATTTGCGGGGCAATATTCAGCAGGTTTTGATCCTAAGACAGATCTAAAGCGCATTGGGGTAGTTAATCAGACGACGATGTTAGCGACAGATACACAGGAAATTGTCGATTATTTGCGCCAAATTGTCCGTCTTCACTTTCAATTAACGCCCGAGAATATTAAGGATTATTTTGCGGATACTCGTGATACGCTTTGTTATGCAACGAACGACAATCAGAGTGCGACCTATGGTTTGTTAGCCGAGGAGGCTGATTTTGCCATTGTAGCTGGTGGATATAATTCTTCGAATACAGCCCATTTAGTGGATTTATGTGTAGAGAAATTACCCACTTATTTTATTAAAAATGAGGAGAAATTAATTTCAGCGTCGCAGGTACTGCATTTTGATAATTTGGCCAAAGAAGAAAAAATCACATCCGATTTTATCCCAGCAAAAGAGAAGGTACGTGTTTTATTAACCTGTGGAGCCTCTTGTCCTGATGCGGTCATGGAAGAAATCTTGCGGAAACTAGTTTCCTTTTTTCCAGGAGCGAAGGACGTAGAAGATGTGATTAATACGAATCTACAATCTTCTTAACGGCAGGCAAATAACCTTCGCCGAATAGATTGACATGTACTAAAAGCGGGTAGAGATTGTATAGGGGAATGCGCTCGTGGAATCCTTTTTCAATCGGGAAGTTTGCGTGATAAGCTTCATAGAAACCCTCCTCAAACCCACCAAACATCGTCGTAAAGGCAAGTTCTGCTTCTCTAAATCCAAAGTAACAAGCCGGGTCAACGAGTGTTACAAATCCGTCTGGGTTCGTCATTACATTTCCTGACCAAAGATCCCCATGCAATAGAGCAGACTTTTCATTGGGCAAAAGCGACGGTAATTTTTCGAATAATGATTCAAATTTAGCCTCTAATGCGGCGTCGATTTTACGATCGTAGATGGCTCTAGCTAATTGGTTGCGTAAACGATGCTCAATAAAAAAAGCAATGCCATCTTGATTCCAAGAATTGATTTGCGGTGCAGCACCGATATAGTTGGTGTAATCAAGTCCGTGGCCTTTCGCTGAGGAGTTTTTGTGTAATCGAGCCAGTTTCTCGCCAAAATCCACCCAGTAATTCGCTGCCTTTTCCCCCGATGGAATGCACTCCATCATCAAGTATTCTTTATCCTCCATATGCCCTGTTCCAATAACTGCTGGAACAGAAATAGAGGAGGTTGTACCTATTAACGTGAGGTTTTTTGACTCTGCCTCAAAAAAACCTTGGTGATCACCTTGGTTCCACTTGATAAAGTATTCCTGCTTATTTTGCAGCTGAACGCGCACAGCAAGGTTAAAATTACCTCCATAGAAAAACTCCCGGTCATTTACCTCGGTGTTTTCACCTAAATGATGCTGGATAATTTTATCAATAAACTGGTATTGTGCTTGCGTTTCGGTGGACATAGGACAAAATTACCTTATTTTCTTTTAAAAAGCGGAACCGTGCTACAAGGTTCTCCATAGAACAGGCTTTTGGCCACAGGTTGCAATAATTGGGTGATTTTCAAATAGGCCTCTGTAGGAACAGATTCTTTTGAACAACCTTTGATGACTATTTTGGCATCCTGAAAATCTTCTGGCTTTATCTTCGCCAAAGCTTGTTCAAACAAAGTCTTTTCTAAATCGGCTAAATTCCCGAAAACAAGTGTTTTTGCAAATGGCGTCAACTGAATACCTAATAGCATATAGGCCCATGTGGGGATAATAGCCTCCTCACTACAACCGACTGCCACATGCTTCCCCTTGTAGTTCGACCAATCATGGCTGGCGATAAACTCCCTGAAATCCTTCTCTCGCAAGGCGATGCCTTGGAATAATTGTTCCTTGATGTCGATGAAAATACGCTCTCCGGGAACGCGTAAATCTTCTAAATCGATTTGCGTCAGCCCACTTTGGTTCACTCTATTGATGATTTCCTCCGCCATGTTACAAGGATTTAAGTTTTGGTTTTGTCCCCATATATTCTTTCAAATAATCGGGCTCTTTCGTAACGAGATTTTCGAATTGTTGGTTCAAAAAAGCGTCATGTGCTAATTTCCCCATGTATTTTGCCTCCGGTAATAAAGGTCCTTCCAGGAACTTGATAGCTGGATGCGTACAGCTTTCTTGCCATTTCGCGGATCCATTCCCGAATGCCACCAAAGGGGCATAACCTTGATAAGATTCAGGGGTTAATATATGGGCTTCTTGTGGAGATACTTCCACTAGTGCTGACGAGTAAACGGCCGCATAAACTTCCATTCTCCGCGCATCTAGTAGGGGCAAAAGTAGCAAACCAGCCTCATTCGGGACCGCGGAGGCTAATACCTGTAAGGTAGGTAAACAGATCAAAGGCTTGTCCAAAGCAAAGCAAATTCCTTTCGCCGTTGCTAAACCGATGCGTAAACCGGTATAAGAACCGGGTCCGTTTGAAACGGCTACTGCGGATAGTTCTGTTAGAGTGCGCCCCGCCGTCTTCATCACTTTTTCAATCAAAAGCGTGAGCGCTTTGGAATGAGAACCCTCCTCCGAAACCAATTCCTGCGAGACCAATTGCCCATTTTCGTGTAGGGCAACGGAACAATTTTGGGTGGATGTATCTAAACTTAGGATCAGACTCATTTCAAAGAGGTTATTAATTCCAGTCCTTTTAATAGGTTCGGATCATTTTTAAAAGACCATTCATTGATACCTTTTTTTAGGTAATAATGGTGCACTATTTCTTGTTCTAATAACGCCAAAATCACTTTTTTGTTCGCATTAATTTCCTTCGCTACGGAAGAGTCCCATTCGGGCTTGATTTTCTCTAATGTTGCGGTCAAATTCGCATACAAAGGATCTTTTTGTGTTTCCTTTAACACGTCTCGCATCTGTTTTTCTAGTGGACTTTCGTACTTGAATTTGCTCGCTTTTACCCACTCAATAAACTCCTCGAATTCTTTTTCTGTTAAGTTAAAATTAGCAGCTAGCGCAATAGAAGGATGTTTTAACTTGAAAAGTCGGGCATATTGAAAGAAAATGCGCTCCCTCACTAATTGCTGTATCAAACTAGTGGCTTGCGGTCTTCCTACGATCACATCAGGTTCGATTCCTCCACCGGCATTGACTTTTCGGCCGTTGCGCGTTTTAAACTCTTGTTTGGTCGTGTCTTTGTTGCCAGAATAATCAATCGCTTGAATACAGCGTCCGCTAGGTATATAATATTTCGCAGTGGTAATCTTGATTTTCGTCCGGTAGGGTAATTCCCGGGTGACTTGCACGAGGCCTTTCCCAAAACTACGTTGCCCCACTATCGTCGCCCGATCATAATCCTGTAGAACACCCGCCACAATTTCGGCTGCCGAAGCTGAGTTTTGGTTGATTAAAACTAACAGCGGCATCGAGGTATCCCAGCTCGGATTCAACGCTTTATAGGTCGCGTTCCACTCTTTTAATTTGCCCTTCGTACTCACGATGGATGTTTCTTTGTCTAAAAATAAATTACAGATATCCACCGCCTGCGTTAACAAGCCCCCGGGATTATTGCGTAAATCTAAGATCAATTTTTTCATCCCCTCTTTCTTCAATTGAACCAGGGCAGCTTTCATCTCTTTCGTAGCTGATTGATTGAATTCCTCTAATTCGATATAGCCAATTCCTGGTCGAATGATACCCGCGTAGCCTACATTTTTGATTTGAACCGTAGAGCGGTTGATGGTTAAAGATAAAGAGGCATCCCCGCGTTTAATTTGTGCGACTAGTTTGCTGTCTTTCGGTCCTTTGATCAATAGGCCTGGGTCTGATTCGTCTGTAATCGGATTTCCATTAATAGATAGGATTTGATCCCCTATTTGTAATCCTGCATTTAGCGCGGGGCTTGATTCGTCCACGTAGGTAACGTAGTAATTTTTGTCTACCCACGAAGCTCGGATACCGATTCCTTCATATTTTCCCGTCGTTAATGTGGTGAATTCGTCCAAATCTTCTTCGGGATAAAACACCGTATACGGGTCTAATTGATCCAACATTCCATCGATGGAGTTAGTAACCACCTTAGTTGGGTCAATCGGGTCTACATAGAATTGGTTTAATTCTTTGATGACGCTCGCATAGATGTCTAGGTTTTTAGCTAGGTCAAATAGTTGATCAGCTCGATTAAAGGCCCATAAGCCTAATCCTAAAAATACAAGAAGGCTTATTTTAACTAGCTGCTTCATTCGGTTGTGTGAATTTGTCTAAAATGGCGGCCATCTTTTTATGGATTTTGTCTGAGGGTTCAATCGTAGAACCAATATAGACAAAAGCCAATACATCTGGAAGTTTTGCTTTCCCCTCTACTTGAAAAAGAGGTTTATTTAGGCGGTAGGCCTCGCGGATGCGGCGCTTGAGGGTATTTCTGTCCACGGCTTTCGAAAAACGACGCTTTGGCACTGAAATTAAAATCTGTGGATTCGCTACATCCACTTCGTAGGGATTCTCGCGGATGTATAAAACACGAAAAGGATAGACAAACCGTTCTTCAACGACTCGACTATCCTTCTCGAACAAGGAATCTATAATCTTAATGTGCGTTAGACGCTCTGATTTAGAAAATGTAAATTTCAAAGCAGGAATACTAAGTGTACAACAATAGCAAACCAGAAATCTTCTTTTCTAAGATCTATGGCTTATTTGCCTCTTTTTTCGTCTGAAACAGTCAACTTGTGACGTCCTTTAGCACGACGGTTTGTCAATACGCGACGACCGTTTGCCGTAGACATACGCTCACGGAAACCGTGTTTGTTCTTTCTCTTACGTACAGAGGGTTGAAAAGTTCTTTTCATTTCTTTATTTGTTAAAGCAGCCCATCATTTCGATTGGGGCTTGCAAAGGTAAAACAAAATATTTATTCATCAAGCTTTCGGCTTTCAGGCCTTTACTTGACAGGTCCTTAAACCTTGATTTCTACGTCTACTCCTGAAGGCAATTCTAATTTCATCAACGCATCTACTGTCTTAGCAGACGAAGAGAAGATGTCGATTAGACGCTTGTAAGTACATAATTGGAATTGCTCACGTGCTTTCTTGTTAACGTGTGGTGAACGTAAAACAGTGAATTTCTCAATTTTTGTTGGAAGTGGGATAGGGCCAGAAACAACTGCTCCTGTAGCTTTTACCGCTTTAACGATTTTCTCTGCTGATTTGTCTACCAATGAGTGGTCAAATGACTTCAGCTTAATGCGAATTTTTTGATTCATATAAGATGGTTCTTTAAATGATTAAGCAGCGAAAGAACCATTTACTCCGCTACTTAAATTAAT
>CAJCBY010000416.1 GCA_903960725.1 uncultured Cytophagaceae bacterium
AAATTCTCCGGGGCTTTTTGGCCCATCAGAAATACAGAAATCAATAAGAAGAACAGTAACTTTCTCATCCCACGTAAATCCAATTTTTCTCCATCTTCTCCGGCTCATAGGCCATCATCCAATCCGCTAATTTTTCTGGATCAGATTCCACTTGTAAAGCATCCATGTTCGGTTGCTTCAAAAAACCTTCATCCACCATGTGTTGAATTTGCTTCAATTGGTGGTCAAAATAGCCATTGATATTAAACACCGAAACCGGCATTTCATGCAAGTCTAATTGCTTCCAAGTCAGGATTTCAAACAATTCATCCAAAGTCCCAAAACCTCCCGGCATCGCAATCACCCCATCCGCCATATCGGCCATCAAAGCCTTGCGCGTGTGCATAGTATCGGTTACGTGCAATTCAGGTAAACCCTTGTGCTTCACTTCCCAGGGCTCCATGAATTGAGGAATCACGCCGATTGCGTGACCACCTAGACGCAGAAATTCATCGGCTAAAACGCCCATTAAACCTACGCTTCCAGCACCAAAAATCACTTGGCAACCATGGGCATGCAAAGCCTGTGCTAATTTCACGACTTGTTCCGCATAAACCGGATTATGGCCTTTCGAAGACCCACAATAAATCAATATTTTTTTAGACATGTATGATTTCTTTTAATGCTTCCTCGAAGCGGACAAAGGTAAATGAAAAGGAGGCGTCTTTTTCTAGTTTCGCCGAAGACACTCGGCTACCGCCTAACACTAAGCAGGCCATTTCTCCTAAAACTAGGCGAAGTAAAAATCCGGGAATAGAAGGTAAGAAAAAGGGCCTGTGCAAGGCTTTGGCAATTTGCTTATTCATTTTTCCTGCCCGAATAGGCTCCGGAGCCACGCCATTATAGACGCCAAACAGCGACGAATTTATCAGTAACTCGTTAAAAATTCTCACAAGGTCGTTAATGTGAATCCAGGATTGCCATTGCTTTCCAGATCCTAGGTTAGCCCCTACGCCGTAGCGAATCGGCTTCGAAATAACCGGAAAGATTCCACCCGAAGCACCCATCACTAAACCGATACGGACTTTCGCTAATCGAATGCCTAAGGTGGCGATTTGATCCACTGCCTCTTCCCATTGTTTCGTGCAATCCGCCAGAAAATCCGATCCTACAGGAGAGGTTTCCTTACATTCTTGCTCACCTGTATCAGCCCCATAAAAGCCGATGGCGGAAGCAGAAACGACCGTTTTAATGGAATGTGGAATCGTCGATAAAGCCTGGTATAAGACCGCGGTGCTTCGCACGCGGCTGTTAATCAATTCTCTTTTGCGCGCGGCAGACCAGCGTTCATCCGCGATGCCCGCTCCCGCTAAATGCACGATCGCATCTACGCCTTCAAAAGCCGCTGGGTCGACATAGCCATAGGAAACATCCCATTGGAAGTCCCCTCCGGAGCGCGATAAAATCACCACCTCGTGGCCCTGGGTAAGCAAAAATTGCTTCAGAGCTCCACCCACAAAACCGGTCCCTCCTGTGATGAGTATGCGCATATTAGTTTCCTTTTTTAATCGCTTGATAGATCACTTCATTCACTCCGGTACGAATGTTCATGTCTGAGATTTTGGTATTATTACGCGTCGGATATACCCGGTTCGATAAGAAGACATAGACCAAATCATGCTTCGGATCAATCCACGTATACGTTCCTGTAAACCCTGAATGGCCAAAACTCTCCGGACTCGCGGAAGCCGCCGCAGAAACGCCGGCTTTATTACGATCCACCTTGTCAAACCCCACCCCGCGACGCGCATTTTCAGTCGCGCTAAACGGATAGGATGTCCACTCTTTAATGGTCGATTCTTGAATGAATTGCTGACCGCCATAGTAGCCCTTTTGAAGGTACATCTGCATCAATTTCGCCAGATCATTCGCATTCCCAAACAAACCTGCGTGACCCGAAATACCATCTAACAAGGCTGCACCCTCATCATGTACCTTTCCGTGAATCAAGGTCTTGCGGAAAAGCGAATCGTATTCTGATGGAACGATGCGCACTAAAGGGAAATGTTTCTCGGCCTGATAAACCAATGTAGAAGCACCTAGAGGCTTATAAAAAGTATCTGCTAAATACTCTGTCCACGGTTTCCCCGTCATACGAGGCGACTCCGATGGCAATAAATAATAAGACAAATCCGAATACACATATTCCTTTTTATCGCGCAACGGACTGTCCTTAATCGCCGTTATTATCTGCTCTTTCAAGGTCTTGTGTGCCCATAAAGTAGGAGTAACTTGTGTCGGATATTCCTCCGACTGCGCGTAAGACAAAGTGAATGGTTTCCAACGCGTGACATCTTTCGTAATGTCCACATATTCCTTCCACATCGCTTTTTGATCCTTGATATTTTTCTTTAATCGCGCTTCGCCTGAAGCTGGGCTCAGTAAACGCTCAAACTTGTATTTCACGTCGTCTTGCGTGTATTTAGCTTGGAATTTCTTACTGTGGAAAATCATATCCGTACTGTCCACATAGTCCATCCAGAACGGAATCCAGGCCTTTAACCGGGATTGATGTGTCAGCACATCTTCATAGAGAAGTCCTGCTTTATTCGATTTAGCGAAGGACGGAACGAGTTGTCCCATCGTAGTTTTCAACGAGAATTTTCCCTCATCCTGCCATTTCATTAGGGCCGGAACTGAGGTTGAAATCTTCGTGATGGAGGCTAGATCGAAGATATCAGACGTCTTCATCGGAACCTTGGTTTCATAGATTTGGTTGCCAAAAGCTTTGTGGTAAATAACCTTCCCTTCTTTAGCAATCAACACTACCACACCTGGAGCACCCTTCACCGCGATCGCTAATTTCGCCATTGAATCTACTTTTGAATTTAAG
>CAJCBY010000417.1 GCA_903960725.1 uncultured Cytophagaceae bacterium
AAAACCATGAATGGCCAATTTCAAAAAGTGAAGATAGGCCACAATGGAGGCTATGTAGACGCAGTTGAAAATATGGTAAATAGATTTTTTCCAGCAAAAATTGGTGGGTTTGCTACCTATAGCATTACGGGTGGTAAACATCATGGAGAATATTTGATTCTAAGTAATATTGGTAAAACATTTACTGAAAG
This sequence comes from uncultured Cytophagaceae bacterium, assembly GCA_903960725.1. Taxonomy (GTDB): domain Bacteria; phylum Bacteroidota; class Bacteroidia; order Cytophagales; family Spirosomataceae; genus Aquirufa. Next base: position 192 of record CAJCBY010000417.1, read on the forward strand.
AGACAATATAACTCCACCTACCATAGATAATATTAGATGGGGAGATACTTGGGCCGCTACGGTAGCACCTCACGTAGAAAGTGTAGAAGCAGATGTAATTGTTTATAAGTCGGAATATTCGAACAGCCCATTCGAAGAAGGATCAGAAAAATCAATGGTTACAGAATATACGATTAAAGGTATTGGTAACAGAAAAGCATTTAATGATGTGGTAAAGAGATTCCCTAAAGTTTGGGATAAATTAGGAGTTAAATTTGCCGTTTTCACGTCTGAGACTGGCACAGATAAACTTATAATGGTAAGACGTTTACCTAATGGATGGAAAGATTTAGATATTAAAATTGATTTTCCAACTGCTTATGACGAAGCGTATGGTAAGGGAGCTTATGATCGTGATGTAACTATAGCTTCAAATTGGTGGACAAAAACAGACAAATATATGATGACATTAAACAAGAGATTAACAAGTAAATAGTTCATCGTCTTCTTATCAATCAAATAGAAAGAGGCCTCTATTCTTGGAGGCCTCTTATATTTAAAAATTGAGGTCAAATTTGATAGAAAAAAAACATTAACTTTAAATTCAAAAAAAACAATCTACATGAAAAAATTACTATTGATTTTAGCTGTATCAGCATCCGTTATTGCTTGTACATCAAAAAGTTCTTCAAACGAAAAACAACCAATCGGATTCGATATGGCAAGCGGTGTCGGAAGAACAGCTTTGTATGGTGGGGATACTACCCAGGTTGCCCTCTTCGAAAATTATATTAAAGCACTAAATGATCGAGATACAGCAACACTTCGTAGTCTAGAATCGCCAGATAGTTTACAAATTTATATTCCTGGTGGCGAAGTACTAACTTCTGGTGATAGCTATATTCAATTTATGGCTAACTACTTTACTAACATGAATCCAAAGTGGAAATTAAACTTTGCCATGGCAAGTACATTAACAGACAAAAATGGTAAAGTGAGCGATTGGGTAACTTCTTCCGGAACAGTTACACATACCGTTGATGGAAAAGAAACAAGAGTAAACAGATACTTTGATGCGAAGATCGTGAATGGCAAAATTCAAAAAATGTTCGTTACTGAAAGAAAAATGACTGAAGGTGAATAATGATTTATCATCCAATGTTATAATTAAAAAGGCCTCTAGAACTAGAGGCCTTTTTTTTATGGCATTCAATAAAATACAACACTTATTCCTCGTTCAACACATATACGAACCAAGCAGCAGATAACAACACCACATTCTTGATAATGTATTGACCGGTCAGCGTCAAAGCAAAAAAGGATTGCCATGTTTCTTCTACCAAAAACAATACCGGTAAAAAAGTCGTAAACAAATGCCCAAGCATCACCCAGAAAGCGATTTTAGTCAAACGCGGAGACAACCACAACATTCCAATCGCACACTCCCCTGCTCCTAAAATCAACAGAAACGTCTGAATGCCCATGAAAGGCTCTAACGTAATATTGAAAAACTTCGTCACTAAACCTTCTGCTGGAGAAGTACCTAAGACCTTCAAGAATCCAAACCAAATATACACCAACGCGATCATCGTGCGGTTTAGCCAAGCTGCCGTTAGGAGGTCTTGGAGGCGTGTTTTGCTTATTGTTACCATGGCATAAAAATTAAAAACGATGTGTCACCGTGGCTGAAATAAAATAGTCTGCAAAGGCAGCATCACCGTGCTTGTTATTCACCCAATCACTCGCGCTTTTTATACGATTTCGCTGAGTGGCGATAGGCAATGAAACAAAAAAGGTACTCTTGGCGGTCGAATAACTGATACCTGGTTCGATCGAGAAGATATAACCCGGACGGCGGAAACCATCAGAACCTCCGATTAAATCGTAAGCTGGGACACCTTCGATACGTGCACCTAGGGTTGTACCGATTCCAGCTTTGGGAGCCAAAGCATAATTCATACCTACACGTCCTGCGTATTGATCTGCCACCGACATATAGCGAACCATTTCATCTGTTACCACTTTGTCTGGTGCCTCATTCACAGCATCATTCACA
>CAJCBY010000418.1 GCA_903960725.1 uncultured Cytophagaceae bacterium
CATTGCTCCTAAGCAGTATTTTGATCGAAAGAATTATTTCTATCCAGATCTTCCGAAAGGGTATCAAATCACTCAGGATAAAACGCCTATTTGTATAGGTGGTTCTATTTTGGTCCATTTGAAAGAGGGGGATAAGAAGATGGAATTTCATCATATTCATTTAGAGGAGGATGCGGGGAAATCGCTTCATGAAGGGGATAATCCATTTAGTTTTTTGGACTATAATAGAGCCGGAACGCCTTTGATTGAGATGGTAACGGAACCGTCTATACATTCATCGGAAGAGGCTTTTGCCTTAGTTTCCGAGGTTCGTAAATTAGTGCGATACCTGGGAATTTGTGATGGAAACATGGAGGAGGGTTCTTTGCGGGCAGATGTGAACGTGTCCATTCGTCCAGTTGGAACATCTACCTTAGGGACGAAAGTGGAGATCAAGAATATGAATTCACTTCGAAATATTCAGCGGGCTATCGAGCATGAAATAGTTCGCCAAACGAAGGTATTAAACGAAGGCGGAACATTAATTCAGGAAACGAGAACGTTTGACGCGCATACGGGTACTACACATTCGATGCGTTTAAAGGAGACAATGAATGATTACCGGTATTTCCCTGAGCCAGATTTAGCGCCGCTAGAAATATCAGAGAACTGGTTGCAAGAGATAAAAGCAGACATGCCCTTATTACCTTGGGAGCAAGAGCAAAAGTTGACAAAAGAATTTGGATTGCCTGCATACGATGCTCACTTCTTAGCGGATACGCGTGAAATGTCTATGTATTTTGAAGAGGTGGCAATCCATTCGAAAGCTTATAAAGCGATTTCGAATTGGTTAATGGGGCCAGTTAAATCGCATTTGAACGAGACGAATCAATCCATTACGGAATTTGAATTAAGTCCTAAGACCTTAGCTGAAATCATTGAATTAGTAGAGAGCGGGACGTTGACGCATAATTTAGCGGCACATCAATTATTTCCTTTGGCCATCGTAAACCCAGAAAAATCGCCAGTACAAATTGTCGAACATCAAGGGTGGTTGCAGGCTCAATCGGGTGATGAATTAATCACTTGGGTTCAGGAAGCTATTGCTGCCTACCCAGAGAAGGTGAAGGAGTACCAAAAAGGGAAGAAAGGATTAATCGCCTTATTCATCGGAGAGGTAATGAAGAAATCAAAAGGTACAGCTGACCCCAAGCGAGTAAATCAACTAATGTCTGAAGAACTAGCCAAAGCATAAATGAAAATAATTGGATTCATCTTGTTGTTTGCGACGGCGATGCAGGCTCAAAATTTTGAGTTGCATGTAGAGGCTAAGACGGTTATTCCTGGAAGAAAGATCTATTTGGAATACATTAATGAGCAAGGTAAGGTGGCAAAAGTAGATTCTGCAAGCCCATCTGCTCAGCGTAAAGTGACTTTCAAGGGGCAAGTGAAAGATCAAGGGGCCTTTTACTTAGTTAATTTCTTTGATACCCCTAAGCCTCAAAAAGTATTGTTGATTTTAGAGGGCGGAGAAACCATCGATGTTGTAGCGGATGGCATCAATAATGAAGAGGGCAAGGGTGATTTTACGTTGAAAGGGGATTATCCCAATGTGAAATATATGCTGGAGCTACTAGCTATTTCGAAAGAAATGGAGGCCAAAGTCCGCAAATGGAACCAAGAAATACAAGTCGACCAGAAGCAAGAAAAAAGAATACAGACTGAATTTACGCAAGCCCAGGCGGCTAGTACGGCTAAAATTAAAGCGCTGATTCCGCTGATGGGGAGTCATTTAGTGGCGCTTTGGGCGACTAATTTTTTGCCTGCGGAGAAGGAGATGGCTTCATTAGTCGACATTGCGGATAGATTAGGTAAGGCACGACCTAATCACCCACAGGTACAACAATTTGTTAATAATCTACAGCGATTACAAGGGGTAAATGAGGGCGCTATGGCACCTGAGATTAAGCTTGCAACTCCTGCTGGTCCTACTTTGGCTTTGAGCTCGCTACGAGGGAAATATGTACTCATTGATTTTTGGGCGAGTTGGTGTGGTCCATGTCGAAGAGAAAATCCGAACGTGGTGAAAACGTATGCTACTTACAAGGACAAGGGATTCGAGATTTTTGGTGTAAGTCTAGATCAAAATAGAGAGGCGTGGTTGAAGGCTATCGAAGCTGATAAATTAGTTTGGAAGCACGTATCAGATTTGCAATACTGGAATTCAGCGGGAGCTCAGGCTTACCAGGTGAACTCCATTCCCCAGACTTTCTTAGTGAACCCTGAGGGACGAATTATAGCTAAAGGCTTACGTGGAGCTGCTTTGGATAACTATTTAGCCAAACTTTTCGAATCAAAATAAGATGAAAATAGCAATCATTGGTTGTGGAAATATGGGTATGGCTTTCGCCAATGCCTTCATTCAATATAATTTAGTTTCAAAGCAAGATTTGATATTGATTGAAAAGAATAAGGAGAGAGGCGATATATTACAGGAGCAAAAAGCGGGAGTCGTAGTGGATACCATTTCAGAAAAAGTGGCTGCCGCAGATTTAATCATCCTGTCTGTGAAGCCACAGGATTATCCGTCTGTCTCATCCGAATTAGCCCGTTTTATTCAGCCAGCTCAAATCGTTTTATCGATCATGGCAGGTATTCCGATTGCGAATATTCAGTCCAGCTTATCCCATGATTTAGTCGTTCGTGCGATGCCCAATACGCCAGCACTTTTAGGCATGGGGATGACGGCTTTTGCAGCAGCTTCTGCAGTAGGCTTATCGGATATTCGAAAGGTGGAGAATTTAATCAATTCGACGGGACGTGCCGTTTTTCTTGAAGAGGAAAGTTTATTAGATGCAGTGACGGGTTTGAGTGGTAGTGGTCCAGCCTATTTCTTTTATTTGATAAAGGCCATGATTGATGCAGGAGTAAAGATGGGCTTTGAGCCAGCTATGGCTTCGCTTCTAGTGAAACAGACGATGCTAGGGTCCTATCACCTAATGCAGACTAGCGATAAAACGTTAGATGAATTGATTCAAGCAGTTGCTTCTAAAGGGGGAACGACTGAAGCGGCTTTAAAGATTTTTGAAGAAAGCGCCGTTGCGGAAGGATTACAAAAGGGAATTATTGCGGCAAAGGATCGTGCCAAAGAATTAGCCAATTAATTGACCGATTTCAGCCTCATTTAATTGACGGCTGATAATTTCTCCATTCGGGGAATAAGAGGGGTTTGTACTTGCAAACAATTGCTCTACTAAGGCAGACATTTCTTCCGATAGCAATTTCTTCGTTTGATATCGAATAGCCGTACGGTTCGCTAAGATGCGCGCGATTTTTTCGGAATGGTTTTGGCCTAAATCAGACGCTTCATTCTTTACTTGTTCTAAAATACCTTCTAATAAGTTCTGGCCATCTTCCTCGCCTATTCCGGCTGGAACTCCTTGAATCCAGTAATTTTCCTCAACATCTTTCGTCAGGCCAAAGCCTAAATCGGTGATGTCTACGAGGATTTCCTCCAGTAATACCGAATCCGCTGGATTGATGCGGAGAATCTGTGGGAACAATAATTGCTGCGATACGCCATTCTTTTTCACCAAATTCTCAGAAAATTGGTCAAATAAGATTCGCTGGTAGGCTTTTTTCTGGTCAATAAGTAGCATTCCGCCAGAAAGTGTTACCACTAAATATTTGTTCAGAATTTGAATCACCTGGAAATTCGTGTGCGAGGAACTGTCCGCTGTCCACGTATTCGCCTTGCTTTGAATGGTAGTAGACGTCTCACTAAACAAATTGGTGGACGGATCAGCTACATTACCCCGCTCAAAAGCTTCAATATTGTCATTTAAGCCCTCGTAAAGCTTCTTCCAAGCTTCTTGAACAGGTCGAGGCGAATTCGCCCCTGAAAACGAAGAAATCGAGCTAGGCGCGCCTGATGGATTACGGAAATTCACATTCGCATCGAAATCAAGCGACGGAATCAAATGGTTTAGGCTAAGCGTCTTCCGAATAGCTGCCTGTAAAATGGCATAGATCGATCGTTCATCATCAAACTTGATCTCCGTTTTCGTCGGATGTACATTGATGTCGATGTGGGATGGATCAATGGTTAAGAATAAGACATAAAAAGGGAAGGTGCCCTCAGGTACTAAACGCTCATAAGCGCTCATCACCGCATGATGCAAATAAGAACTCTTGATGAATCGATTATTCACAAAGAAGAATTGCTCTCCACGCGTTTTCTTAGCGTATTCTGGGCGACCCACATAGCCTTTTATGCTAACGTAGTTCGTATTTTCCTCACAGGCGGCTAATTGTTCTCGGTAGGTTTTTCCAAACAAATCTACAATGCGTTTCCCTAGTTTTTCAACCGGGAGGGCATAGGTTTCTTGTTCGTTTTGGATTAAGGAGAACTTGATTTCTGGATTCGCTAAAGCAATACGTTGGAATTCGTCCAAAATATGACGCATTTCCACCGGGTTTGACTTCAAGAAATTGCGGCGGGCAGGGATGTTGTAGAATAGGTTTTTGACTAGTATGGACGTCCCTTTGGGGGCCGCTATCTGTTCATTTTCTTTTAAAACCGACGCTTCCATGCGCAACAAACGCCCTAATTCATCCTCCTCTCGTCTTGTCTTCAATTCGACTTGTGCTACGGAGGCGATAGAGGCCAAAGCCTCTCCCCGGAACCCCATCGTCCTAATCGCAAAAAGGTCTTCGGCCTTGCTAATTTTCGACGTAGCGTGGCGCTCAAAAGACATCAGTGCATCTTGAGGAGACATTCCTTTGCCATCATCGATGACCTGAATACTGACTTTTCCTGCCTCTTTTACAATCAATTGAACGAAGCTAGCGCCCGCATCGATTGAATTTTCCATTAATTCCTTGACTACTGAAGCTGGTCGCTGTACAACCTCGCCTGCCGCAATTTGATTTGCGATGGCATCCGGAAGCATTTTGATCAGATTATGCATGAATTAAATGGAAAAATAAGAGGACAAAGATACAGTTTTAACCAAAAAAAAGGGAATGTTGCCATTCCCTTTTTTACGCTATTGAGGTTGAATTACTTAACTTCAACTTCAGCACCAGCTTCTTCTAAAGATTTCTTCAAACCTTCAGCTTCGTCTTTAGAAACACCTTCTTTGATCGCTTTTGGAGCAGCATCAACTAAGTCTTTTGCTTCTTTCAAACCTTGACCAGTTAAGTCTTTTACTAATTTAAC
>CAJCBY010000419.1 GCA_903960725.1 uncultured Cytophagaceae bacterium
CATCCCCTTCCTTCGCAATGTCATCACGCACCCCGTCTTCCAAGAAGGCCACTGCACGGTGCCCTTCATCGCGACTCACCCGGAATTATTTAATTTCAAGCCGACCCGCGACCGCTCTACGAAAGCGATTCGTTACCTAGGAGAAGTGATCGTAAACGGAAATCCGGACGTAAAAGTGAAGCCAACGGCTCCATTCCGCCCTGCCATTATCCCTTACGTGGACCCGATGGCAGTTTATCCGAAGGGAAACAAGCAATTATTAACCGAAATGGGTGCGGAGAAATTTGCGCAGCATATCCGCGATTCAAAGCAAATCTTTTTCACAGACACGACCTTCAGGGACGGACACCAGTCCTTATTAGCGACGCGTGTGCGGACTCAAGATATGTTAGCCGTAGCCGATGGTTTTGCGAAATCCTTCCCTCAATTGTTCTCGATGGAGGTTTGGGGTGGCGCGACCTTCGATGTAGCCATGCGTTTCTTGCAAGAATCGCCTTGGAAACGTCTACAGGAGTTTCGCGAGGCCATGCCGAATATGCTTTTGCAAATGCTCTTCCGCGGTTCGAACGCCGTGGGCTATTCCGCCTACCCGGATAATTTGATTGAAAAATTCGTGGAAAAATCCTCCGAAGCAGGTGTCGATGTCTTCCGTATTTTCGATTCATTAAACTGGATCGAGGCAATGAAAGTGTCGATTAAAGCAGTTCGTGAACGTACGCCTGGCATTGCCGAAGTAGCCATTTGCTACACGGGGGATATGTTTACGAATCCCAAATACAATTTGCAATACTACCTCGATATGGCGCGTCAAGTAGAAGACGCTGGCGCACACATCGTGTGTTTGAAAGATATGGCTGGACTTTTACGTCCATTTCAAGCAGAGAAATTAATAACCGAGTTAAAGAATGTCATTTCGATACCTGTTCACTTGCACTCACATGATACGGCGTCAGTTCAATCTGCGACCTACTTAAAATCTATTGAGGCAGGCGTCGATATTCTAGATGGAGCCATCGGAGCGATGTCAGGATTGACGTCTCAACCTAATTTGAACTCTTTAGTGGCCATGATGCAAGGTCACCCGAAGGCATCTGATCTTGATTTAGATTTATTGAATGAATACTCGAATTATTGGGAAGCAGTTCGCGCCATGTATGCTCCGTTTGAATCGGAATTGAAGGCTGGAACCGCAGAGGTTTACAATAATGAAATTCCAGGTGGCCAGTACACGAACTTACGTGGACAGGCGATTTCACTCGGAGTGGGGGATAAGTTTGAACAATTGAAGCATAATTATTCGGAAGCGAATACGCTTTTTGGTGATATTGTCAAAGTAACGCCCTCCTCGAAAGTAGTAGGGGATATGGCGATCTTTATGACCGCTAATTCGTTAACGGCGGAGGATGTGTATGCCAAAGGTTCCACCTTATCTTTCCCCGAATCCGTAAAAGACTTCTTCAAAGGCGGCTTAGGTCAACCTTACCAAGGTTTCCCGAAACAATTGCAGGAGATTGTCTTGAAAGGCGAACATGCCATTGAAGGGCGGCCTAACGACCATTTGGCACCCATCGACTTCGATGCAGACTTTAAGGTATTTACGAAGAAATTCCCTGAAGCGGAAGACGGTTTCTTTGATTACTTGTCTTATAAAATGTATCCAAAAGTCTACGAAGACTATTACAAGAATTCGGCCCTATTCGGTGAATTATCGGCTCTTCCTACGCCGGCCTTCTTCTATGGTTTGAAGCAGGATGAGGAGATTATGATCACCATTGAGCCGGGTAAGACGATTATCGTGAAGTTCTTGTACATGTCAGAGCCGGATGAATCAGGTCTTCGCAATGTTACCTTTGAATTGAATGGACAGGCACGCCGCATTAAGATTTTGGACAAAAACGTCAAAGTCGAGCGCGCTCAACACGCAAAAGCGAAGGCAAAAGGCGATATAGGTGCTCCATTGCAGGGACGTTTATCCCGTATATTGGTAAAACCAGGCGATGAGGTAAAATTAAACTCCCCACTTTCCGTGATAGAGGC
>CAJCBY010000420.1 GCA_903960725.1 uncultured Cytophagaceae bacterium
CTAAAACCAGACGGAGTCTCCCCTGTCCATTTCTTAAATATCCGATTGAAATAAGATAGACTCTCGAAGCCAGATTCGAAGCAAGCCTCTGTCACGTTCTTGTCTTGAATCAAGAGTTTCTTTGCGTATTGAATCCGGTATTGATTGACAAAGTCCGTGTAGGTGAGTTTCGTAGTTTTCTTCATATAACGACAAAAGGCAGGAAGCGACAGATTGACTTCGTTCGCGATTTGTTGGGTGTCAATGGATTTTTGGAAATTTGTTTCAACAAACTGGTGGATGCGGTGCATCCGCTCTTGTTGTTTGAGGATGGTTTGGCTGGAAATGGGGCGAACGTCCAGATTCACATATTCGTCTGATTCTGCCAAAAACTGGAAAATACTCATCAACTCCATAAACTGATGAAATCGATCTAAATGTTGCAATTTCTTCAAGCGAATACCTGCGATTCGCTTCGTCTCTCCCGTAAAGGCGAGTCCCGTCTTCGCACGTTCCATTAATTCTACCACCTTTTTTAGTTCCGGAATTCGGATCAAGCCACTTTCGAAATAGGTCTCCGGGAATTGAATCACAACCGTCTCCACGGTTGCCTTTACGCCATAATCAAAATTCAAGTGGGGAATGTAGGATCCGATTAAGGCCAAATCACATCCCTCATAAGTCGAAATATGTTCTCCAATGTGCCGGATTCCTTTGTCTGCCTCCACATACACTAATTCAATTTCGGGATGGAAATGCCAATAGAAAACTTCATTCAATTTAGGCGTCAATAGGAACCTAAAGGAACTGTCATTATCCAGGTGAATTTGCTCTAGATTCAATTTCATTTGCCTAAAATAGCTAAATGCCTAATAAATATATCAATACAGTACAAATAATTATCAATAGAGCAGAAAAAAGGACGTCCCAGACACTCTACCTTTGGAACATAAATAAGAACCTATGAAAACTGATATCCCTAACAACGGCCATTACGATATTCCGGGCAATCCATCCACCGCTAAAAGCAGTACAGTCAAATTAAATGACCGTTCAAACGGCGAACCACTTCGTGTGTTAAGCGAGGAGGATTGGGCTTTTTGGAAATACAATGGCTATGTGATTATTAAGCAGGCCGTGTCGCGCGAACAAGCTTTAAAGACGGCCGCATTCTTATATGAGTTTGAGGAAAAAGACCCGAATGATTCGTCGACTTGGTATACCGCACCACGCGCTGAAATGAAAATGAAGGAGCTTGCGAATACGGGGATGGTAGAATGTTATAATAGCCAATTGCAATGGGATAATCGCTCAGAACAACGGGTGTATGATGCTTTTGCTGATATTTGGGGTACAGAGAAATTATGGGTAACCATCGATCGAGCGAATTTGAATTTCCCTATTCGACCAGGCCACGAATACAAGGCCTTTATTCACTGGGATTATGATCCAGAAACGAGACCTGTGAATGTGCAAGGGGTTTTGGCTTTGGCAGATCAACTAGATGAGAATATGGGAGGCTTCCAATGCATCCCAGAATTATTCCGAAACTATGACACTTGGAAATTAACGCAACCTGAAGATAGAAATCGTTTTCTTCCTGATACATCCGCATTTACCCCTACTAAAGTAACACTAGAGGCAGGCGATCTTTTAATTTTCAATAGCTTACAGCCACATGGAATCCGAGCAAATAATAGCGATCAAGTGCGTTGTGCCCAATATATTTCGATGATGCCGGCGGAAGAAGATAATGCTTCCTTGCGTGAATGGCGTGTGAACTCCTGGCGTGATCGCATCGCTCCAGAGGGCTACGCCTTTCCAGGTGATCCGCGCAAATGGGAACAAACGAAATACGAAACGGCCAGCCTGAATGCATTAGGCAAAAAGATTCTAGGACTAGATCGCTGGTAAAATGGAAAGCTCGAATTTATTCGGGCTTTTAATTTTTCGCGTAAATGTCTAAATTGGGATATGAAAAAACTGCTACTCCTATTCGTCCTATTTAGCCTTAGCGCAACCGCCCAAATCGCGGAGAAAGTCAAATCAATGAAAGCCCACACGGGTTATTTCAACTTCTATTACGACGAGTCAAACGATAAGATCTTTTTAGAGGTCAAAAAGCTCAACGAAGAGTTTCTTTATACCTATTCCCTCGCACAAGGAGTAGGAAATAATGACCTAGGTTTAGACCGCGGTCAACTTGGAAACGAACAGGTAGTTTTCTTCGAGAAACAAGGAAACAAAATCTTTTTAGTACAACCCAATACCCAATACCGCGCGAATACGAGTAATCCTTTGGAGAAATTATCCGTCCAACAAGCATTCGCTAAGTCCGTATTGTATGGGTTTAAGATAGAAAGCGCCTCTGATGGTGCTTATTTAATCGATATCACTGATTTTCTAATGCAAGATGCACATGGGGTGTTAAAGCGCTTGACTCAGGCAAAACAGGGATCGTATAGTTTAGATAAGTCCAAAAGTTCTTTGGCATTAGAGCGCACAAAATCCTTCCCCAAAAACACCGAATTCGAGGCGCGCTTGACTTTCGCAGGCAATGGCACGGGGGCAGAAATTCGTTCTGTCGCACCTAATGCGGATTATGTGACGGTGGTAGAACACCATTCCTTCATTGAATTACCAGACAATAAGTACACACCGCGTTTGTTTGATCCCCGTTCAGGAGCGAATGCAATCTCTTTTCAAGACTATTCCTCGCCAGTAAATGAGGTGGTTTTGAAGCAGTGGATTACGCGCCACCGTTTGGAGAAAAAAGACCCTAAAGCCGCGGTTAGCGAGGCAGTCAAACCGATCATATATTACCTAGATAACGGCACCCCGGAACCGGTTCGTTCTGCCTTAATGGAAGGTGGCCGCTGGTGGAACCAAGCTTTCGAGGCGATCGGATACAAGGATGCGTTCCAAGTCAAATTAATGCCAGAAGACGCAGATCCAATGGATGTGCGCTACCACGTAATCCAATGGGTGCACCGTTCCACACGTGGATGGAGCTATGGTTCTAGCATAACTGACCCTCGCACGGGGGAAATCATGAAAGGCCACGTGAGTCTAGGTAGCCTTCGGATTCGCCAAGATTTTTTGATCGCTCAAGCGTTAATGAACGCTCCTTTTGCAGTTGATGGCTCAGCGAATGGACCGATGATGGCGATGGCTTTGGCCCGCATTAGACAACTCTCGGCGCATGAAATAGGCCATACGATAGGCTTTGCTCATAATTATGCGGCTAGTGCCCGCGAGAATACCAGTGTGATGGATTATCCCCATCCACAGATCGATTTCAAAGGTGATCAAATGGACTTCAGCCATGCCTATGACACGAAAATTGGCGATTGGGACAAAGTATCAGTGGACTATGCCTATGGTGATCACAAAACCACAGAAGAATTAAATCAGGTGATTGATAATGCGTATGCCAAAGGCCTCCGCTTCATCACCGACTCCGATGCGCGCAACCCAGGTGGGGCGCATATTTATGCCCACCTTTGGGATAATGGAAAAACAATTGTAGATGAACTTCAGCACATTTTGCAAGTCCGCAAAAAGGCAATCGCCAACTTCTCCGTTAACAACATCCGCCCGAACGAAACCTATTCACACCTGGAAGACGTCTTCGTTCCCTTGTATTTCTTACACCGCTACCAAACGGAAGCGACCACAAAAATCATCGGTGGATCCGAGTACAATTACGCATTGAGAGGTGGAAAAGAACTAGTTTTAGAACCTGCATCTGTAGCGTTACAAACACAAGCTTTGAAAGCGGTCACCCAGACGTTAGATGCGCGCACACTGGCGATTCCAAAAGAAAAATTAACCTTATTCCCTCCCCGCGCCTTCAACAATGAACGTACACGGGAGTCCTTTAAAGGGAAGACGGGTATCACCTTTGATCCGTTCGGAGCTGTGGAATCAGCAGCGGATTTCACCTTAGACTTCTTATTGCACCCAGATCGTTTATCACGCTTATCAGGAAATAAAGCGGTGAATGCGCAGCAGTTAGGAGTTTCTGAGACGTTAAGCGCCTTGTTAAATGCGACTCTGTACACGGCACACACGGATCCTTATTTGCAAGCCACGCAAGAGACCATTAATTTCAAAGTAGTATCATCGTTATTGAACGTATTGAATGCTCCTTCGATTTCCCCTTTAGCGGCCTCTGAGGTTAACGCATCTGTGAAAGGAATCAGAGATGTATACAGCAAAAAATCTGGTGCTTTTGCGAGCTACCTCGTTCAAACCATCGATCAATTCAAAGCGAATCCTGCTGATTGGAAACCGATGCAGACACCGGTGATTCCGGATGGTGCGCCTATAGGGATGGATTGCTATGAATAAATTTTGTTCCTTTTTGATTAAAAGGACCTTTAAACCATTTTGATAAAAGACTAATAACTATGCAAAAAGTGTGCGTGATAGGCGCAGGACCCTCAGGAATCACTGCCTTAAAAAATCTGTTAGATCAAGGATTAGATGCCGTATGTTATGAATTCAATACCCAAGTAGGAGGTAATTGGGTCTATAACGAGAAAACGGGGCACTCTAGCGTTTTTGAGACGACGCACATCATTAGTTCTAAAACCTTATCGCAATACGAAGATTTCACGTTCGATGACTTCGAAAAAGGGTTGCCGGACTATCCCTCTCATGATCAGCTGAGACGCTATTTTCAAGGCTATGCCGCCCATTTTAATTTATATCAACACATCGAATTTAGTACGTTAGTAAAATCGTGTGAATTAGATGAAGCTAAGAACTGGGTGGTAAAAACGGAGACTAATGGTATCGAAAAAACAGAACTATTTAGCCATCTCGTTGTTTGCAATGGCCACCATTGGCTACCTAGAATTCCTTCATACCCAGGCGAGTTCACCGGTAAATTCATGCATTCACATGAGTTCAAAAAAGCAGAACCGTTCAAAGACCAACGCATCCTAGTTATAGGTGGTGGAAATTCTGCTTGCGATGTGGCAGTGGAGACTAGTCGTGTGAGTAAAAAAACGAGTATTAGCTGGAGAAGAGGATATCGGATTGTACCTAAGTTTTTGTTCGGGAAACCGAGTGATGTGGTCGCGTCGCAGTTAGTGTGGTTACCTACGCGTTTGAAATTTTTCTTATCCGAATTATCTGTCAAAATTTTCTCAGGATCTAATAAAAATTATGGACTTCCTGAGCCAGAGCATGCTATTACAGGCACTCATCCCACCATCAACGAAGAATTATTGTACAAGGTGAGGCATGGTAAAGTATTTCCGAAACCCGATATCGATCATTTTGAAGGAAAAAACATTCATTTCAAAGATGGTTCTGTAGAAGAATTTGATACCATCATCGCCTGTACTGGATATATTTTAGAGCACCCCTTTTTCCGTAAGGACTTCCTGAATTACAGTGAAGGAGATGTGCCTTTGTATCTGAAAATGTTGCATGAAAAATACGAAAATTTGTATTTCGTAGGCATGTTCCAGCCCCTTGGATGCATATGGCCAGGTTCAGAATTGCAGAGCAAAATTGTAGCGAGAGCCATTAAAGGGCTTTGGAAAAGACCAGAAAATATCGCTGAATTATGCCAAAGAGAGGTCACCCATCCCCACCTCAATCAAATCAAAACCCCGCGACACACCATTACGGTGGATTTCCATTTGTTTGTTAAACAATTGAAAAAGCATTTGCCTAAAAACTACGTCAGCAAATCCCCCGTTTCATGAGAGAAACGATCGTCTTTGTGCACGGTGTTTGCCATGGGGCCTGGTGTTGGGAGGAAAACTTTATCCCCTATTTCAAGGAGCTAGGATATGATTGTATCGCACTAAATCTGCCGGGACACGAAAAACCTGGAAGCACTCAGCGCATTTCGTATTCTTTAAACGACTATGTTCAGGCGTTGCATCAGGTAGTCGAGAAACTAAAGAAACCGCCCATTATCATAGGTCATTCGATGGGTGGCATGATTCTGCAACGTTTTTTGAAAAAAGGATCCTGCAAAAAAGCTATTTTACTGTCGTCTGTTCCACCCTCCGGTGCTCTGATGGCTAGTCTTCGAGTGATAGTTAACCAGCTAGGCACACTCCCCTATCTGTTTACAGGTGACCTGCTAGGTGTATTTACGAAGTACCCACTTTTGATGTTTAATGATGCCAAAATCGCCGAAAAATACACAGCCAACATGTGCGCAGAATCCTTCTTAGCCTTCATGGGTTTAGTTGTTCCCGTCTTTCATAAAATCACCACGCCTCTATTCGTAGTCGGTGGTTCTGAAGATCAATTAATTACGGTTCAAGAATTTTCACAAACGGCGAAACACTATGGCGCGGAACTAGCCATCATCGAAGGTGGCTCGCACGATTTAATGTTAGATACTGATTTTGAAAAAACAGCCAAAGTGATACAGGAGTGGATTTAATCTGCTTTTAACATCGGAAACAATCTTCTAATATCGACTTCACTGGGTTGTGTGCCATATTCACATATTTCAAACGCTTCTGCATAAAGTGCCTTCGCTGCACGAGGCGTTCCGTACCATTTTTCTAAACTCTTCTGGACGTCTGCATTCGGCTTATAAACACGCTTCTGCAACAGATAGGCTTTGTATTTTGATGGGTCTTTGGGAACCTCCTCTTCGTAATTCCCCACCCAAGGTAGCCACTCATAAAACTGCGATTGATGTGCATCTAATCCCGCTATTTTCTTTTCAATAACAGGGGTTATATCGACTGCAATATCGGGTTGAAAAGGATTAGGTTTTTTGAAGTTATCTTGAAAATATAAAAAGACTGGATTTTTGCGCAATGGCTCTGTATCCGGAGCAACATTGGGAACACCCACCATAAACGCTGCATCCTGCACTAAAACACCCGTATAGCGGTGATCGGGATGGTAATCATTTGACCTGGGCGCAATAACCACATCCGCCTTCCACTCCCTGATTTTTCGAATGATTTGTAATCGAATTTCCAAAGTGGGTAACAACTCCCCATCGTGATTATCTAACACATCATACGAAACACCCAAACGTTTAGCTACTTCCTTGGTTTCCGCAATACGGCGTTTAGCTAACATTCCACCACCCATAGATTGATGTCCAGCATCCCCATTCGTAACAGACAAAAATTTCACCTGATGTCCCATCTCCACAAATAAAGCTGCTGTTCCTCCTCCTTTTATATCACAATCATCCGGATGAGCTCCAATAAAAATGATACGCAATGGCTTTGTTTGTGCCTGCAAGCTAACGCTAAAAAATAAGCAGAATACAACGAGTAAGTTTTTCATTATCAATAGGTTTAGTGCTCAATGTTAGGCATAAATGTCTAAAATTCAAAAATGAAAAAGCAGGATAAAAATGTACATTCTCAACAATTTTCCCGACCTTGCCTTCCTAAACCCCAATTCACATGGCTAAAGGCATGAATTCTAAGAAGGCGGACAAGAAAGAACCGGCTAAAACTCCGAAGGAGAAGAAAGAAGAAAAGAGAGAAAAAAAGAAAGCAGGCTATCAATAGATAGGCTGCTTTTTTCGTCAA
>CAJCBY010000421.1 GCA_903960725.1 uncultured Cytophagaceae bacterium
AGGCAAATTGTCAGCCCTGGCTGATCAAGGAATTGCCATTCATATTTTCGTGGGTAACCATGATTTGTGGATGTGGGATTATTTTGAAAAGGAGTTAGGCGCTAAGATTTACAGAGAACCCGCTGACTTGATTATTAAGGCCGCTAACAAGCAATTTCAGTTGCATATCGGTCACGGGGATGGATTAGGCCCTGGAGATACGGGTTATAAGATTTTAAAGAGTGTATTTACGAATAGTGTAGCTCAATGGCTTTTTGGGTTTCTGCACCCAAATGTGGGTATTAGCTTAGCGAATTTTTGGTCGTCTACTCGAAAGGAAAGCACGATGACGAAAGGAGAGCAGGTATTTGATCCGGAAACGGATTATATTTTATCTTATGTACGAGATGTAGCTCAAGCGAAGCCATCTGTAGAAGCGTTTGTCTTTGGCCATAGACACCATCCGATTGCTTATCCGCTTCTTTCAGGAGCTACCTATTACAATTTAGGGGACTGGTTTAATCCTCATTTTAAAAATGCTTATTACCTCCAACTAGATGAAAATAAAATCGACTTTATTCATTTTAACGCTGATCGCGTTTAATTCCTTAGCACAACAAGCTACTCCAAAATCTACTGAACAATGGCGCCCAGCCATCCATTTTAGCCCTAAGAAAAATTGGACAAATGATCCCAATGGATTGATTTACATCAACGGGAATTACCATCTCTTCTATCAACATAACCCAAGCGGAAATGAATGGGGAAATATGAGTTGGGGGCATGCAAAAAGTACCGATTTATTGCATTGGGAAGAATTACCTCTAGCAATACCGCATGGGAAGGAATATATTTTCTCTGGCTGTGTTGTTTATGACAAAGACCATGTTTCGGGTTTAGGGGATCCGTCTAAACCATTATTGATTGCTATCTACACGGCGGATTATCCGAATACCTTACAAGAGCAACATTTAGCCTACTCAAATGATGAAGGATTAACTTGGACGAAATATGACAAAAATCCTGTTTTAAGTATCAATTTGAAGGATTTTAGAGACCCGAATATCATTTACCATGCCCCTTCCAAGCAATTTGTGATGACAGTGGTGAAGCCATGGGAGTATAAAGCTCAGTTTTATGGTTCAAAGGATTTGATTCATTGGACTTTGTTAAGTGAATTTGGTCCTCAGGGTGATGTGGATATGATTTGGGAATGCCCTTCTTTATTAGAGTTGCCAGTGGAGAATTCAAAAGAGACCAAGTGGGTGTTAGCCTTGTCGAGCCAAGGGCCGTATAAAAAATCAGTCGGTATGCAGTATTTCGTGGGAAATTTTGATGGCAAGACCTTCACAAATGATGCACCTAAAGAGCAGGTAAATTATGTGGATTATGGCCGAGATTTCTATGCGGCGATTCCATTCTATAATACGGTGGATAAAGAGGTCTTTTGGTTAGGTTGGATGTTAAGTTGGTCGTATGGCAAGGAACAACCTACCTTTCCTTGGAAGGGACAAATGTCACTAGCGAGAACACTTTCTTTAGTATCTACATCACAGGGCTTGAAGTTAAAACAGGTATTGAAGCCTGATTTGACAAAAGCTAAACCAAGTTTTGAGGCTAAAAATTTAGTACTGAAGGGTAGTAAGACTTTATCAGGCATGAAGTTTCTTCAGGACAAAACCTATGTGATCGAGCTAAAAGTGGATGCGACGAATGCCAAGCAATGGGGAATTGAATTAGGG
>CAJCBY010000422.1 GCA_903960725.1 uncultured Cytophagaceae bacterium
ATCTTCCAAGAAAATGCGTGTTCACGGCCTCCTGCACCTAAAATTAAAACGTTCATATGTTGATTAATTGGCTAATTCACTCAAAAATTTAATGCGCATTAAACGAAGTTCTTCTTCTGTTACGTCTTCGATATCACAATTTTCCAAGGCCTCTATGATGTCATCACTATCCGCAGACATGAAGTATTCGTAGATTTCTTCTTGTTTATCAAGCTCAATGACTTGATTAATATAGTAATCCAGGTTTAATTTCGTACCCGAGAAGCAAATGGTTTCAATCTCTTCGATTAATTCCGCCATGCTCACTTCTTTCTGTTCTGCGATCAGGTCTAAATCGATTTTTCGATCGACCTGTTGGATAATGTAAATCTTGATTTTGGACTTATTGACCGTTGATTTTACGACCACTTCTTTCGCCGTTTCGATCTCGTTTTCTTCTACGTAACGATTAATCACATCGAGGAATGGCTTACCGAATTTCACGACTTTACCCATTCCCACGCCGTTGATTTGGGCCATTTCGTCCTGTGTAGTCGGATAAGTAGTGGCCATCTCTTCCAAAGAAGGATCTTGGAAAATCACATAGGGAGGTAAATTTTTCTCCTTCGCGATCTTCTTGCGGAGGGTTTTAAGTATGTCAAAGAGGGCGTCATCATAGGCTTTGGCCCCTAAAGCAGCTCCCTCGTCCTCATTTTCAGCGGGCTCCGCCTCTTTCTCGTAATCGTGGTCTTTGTAGAACGTAATAGGGAAGGATTCCTTCAAGAAAGCTTGTCCTGAAGCGCTTAAACGAAGAACGCCGTAGTTTTCGATGTCCTTATCCAATAGCCCGAAAATGGCCATTTGCTTAATGAACGAAATCCAAGCCGATTTTTCATCTTCGATAGGCACCGGTTTTGATGCTGTTTTGCGCATCTTCGGCTTCTTCGGAACATCCTCGTCTCCGTCTTCATCCTCGTCCTCTTCGTCTTCTTCATCTACCTCAGGACTAATCCATGAAACCGTTTTTCCAGCACCAAACAAGGATAATTTTTCCTGTTCGTGACTCTGAATGAAGGAATTTGATTTACCTTCCAAGAAGTCAGCGATGTGTTCTGCATCGAATTGTTCGCCGGTTTGTTGTACCGCTTGTAAGACCAGACTTACTTCGTCTTCAGCTTTGAATGTTGGGGTCGGATGTAGGCAATTGTCACAGAAACCACAGTTTTCAGCCATATGCTCCCCAAAATAGTGAAGCAATTGCTTGCGACGGCAAACACCTAAATTCGTATAGTAGACCATTTCGGACAAAAGAATTTTGGCATTCTCCTTCTCCGTAACGGCCTTATCTTTATTAAACTTGTCTAATTTCAGGATGTCATCGTAGGTGTAGAACAAGATACATGTCCCATCTAACCCATCGCGACCTGCGCGCCCTGTTTCCTGGTAATACCCTTCTAACGACTTAGGAGCGTCATAGTGAATCACAAAACGCACATCCGGCTTATCAATACCCATCCCAAAAGCAATCGTCGCGACCATCACATCTACTTCCTCATTCAAGAAAGCTTCTTGGTTCGACATACGTACTTGTGGCTCTAAACCTGCGTGGTAGGGAAGGGCTTTCACGCTATTCACGTGCAATAATTCTGCAATTTCCTCTACCCGCTTTCTCGAAAGGCAATAAATAATACCCGCCTTGCCGTTATGCGACTTAATGAAACGGATTAATTGCTTGTCAATATCCTTCTTCGAACGGATCTCATAATAGAGGTTCTTGCGATTAAAAGAGGACTTAAAAACAGTCGCATCTTCTAGATTTAAGGTCTTTTGAATATCGATTTGCACCTTAGGAGTAGCCGTCGCCGTTAGAGCGATGATGGGCATTTTCTCATCAATGGTCTCGATGATGGTGCGAATTTTACGGTATTCTGGTCTAAAATCGTGTCCCCATTCAGAGATACAATGTGCCTCGTCGATCGCGACGAAGGAGATTTTAGCCTGTTTTAGGAAGTTTAGGTTCTCTTGTTTGTTGAGTGATTCCGGGGCGATGTACAATAACATACCAGCTCCGGAGACAACCTCTGCTTTCACGCGATTGATTTCAGCACGGGTTAGCGAAGAGTTTAGGAACTGTGCATTAATGCC
>CAJCBY010000423.1 GCA_903960725.1 uncultured Cytophagaceae bacterium
AGGGCTAAAGAAATACACATGCCCACTAACCCTATCCCGAAAAACCAGCGAGCTACTAATTGTTCATTCATAAATAAAAGAAACATGCACACCACGCTCAAAATCAAACTAATGATGGCGATGATCTGCATTCTTTGAATCAATTTCATCCGTAAACGAAGGTTTTCAATTTGCATTCGAATCGCATCATCTGGGTTCTGCTGGAACTTTTCGTGTAAACCCCGAATCAACGAAGCCATCGACATAAAGCGATTCGTAAAGGCGATCATCAACAAAGAAACCGTTGAGAACAATAAGGCGGGAGTACCGATGCTTAATTCCATATTACTTATAATATTGATCGAGTAATTGATTCATTTCTTCTTGTACTTTTTTCGCCTCTCTCGCTGCAGAAATCGAGGTATCATCTCCTGCATAAATGATGCCACGTGAAGAATTCACCAGAAGTCCTACTTTATCATTCATGCCATACTTAGCGACATCTGATAAACTCCCTCCTTGCGCTCCTACACCAGGAACTAGGAAGAAATTGTCTGGGGCGATTTCACGTACTTTGGCAATATAATCAGTCCTAGTCGCTCCTATCACAAACATTAATTGTTCTGCGTTCCCCCATTCCATGGATTTGCGCATCACATTTTCGTAAAAAGGCATCCCGTTTTCGTCCTTCATTTGTTGAAAATCGTTACTCCCTGGATTAGAAGTTAAGGCCAAAAGAATCACCCACTTATCCTTAAATTGCAAGAAGGGACTCACCGAATCCTCCCCCATGTAGGGTGCAACTGTCACTGAATCAAAATCGAATCCAGCACGAGCGGGCTCAAAGAAGGTCTGGGCATACTTAGACGCCGTATTTCCTATGTCGCCTCGTTTAGCATCTGCAATGGAGAATACGACTTTAGGCATATATTCCATTGTTTTCTGTAAACTTTCCCAACCAGCAGGTCCTAAGGCTTCATAAAAAGCTATATTGGGCTTGTAAGCCACAGTATAGGGCAAAGTGGCATCAATTACAGCCTTGTTAAAGGCAAAAATGGGATCTTTCTCTGTCTTGAATTTACTTGGAATCAACGAAATATCGGTATCGAGACCCACACATAAAAAGGATCTTTTTTGCTCAATTTGCTTAATTAATTCCGCTGAATTCATGTGAAAGAAGGAAAATAGGATTAATTTTGCCACAAATCTATCCCTTTCCCTGCCAAAAACCAATTTATGGAATTCATTAACCATCGTTTGTCCGGAGTTATCGAGTGTGTCCCTACTAAATTTCACGATGAACGTGGTTATTTTTATGAGTCTTATAACCAGAAGCGCTTTGCAGCGAATGGAATCCCGGAAGATTTTGTACAAGACAACTTCTCGTTTTCCACGCAAGGTGTGTTGCGCGGTTTACACTTTCAACATAATCCGAACGGACAAGGGAAATTAGTGCGGGTGATGACGGGAAAAGCATTAGATGTGGTGGTGGACTTGCGCAAGGACTCCCCTACCTTTGGTCAGCATGAAAAATTTGTTTTAGACGCAGAAAAGGGCAATATGCTCTATGTTCCCATTGGTTTTGCCCATGGATTTGTCGCGCTAGAAGAGACAATTTTTGTGTACAAATGCACCAATTTTTGGAACAAGGACGCCGAATCAGGCATTCGCTGGAATGACCCTCAATTAGGAATTGATTGGGGCGTTGAAAACCCGATTGTTTCTGATAAGGACCAAATACTGCCTGACTTCGACCCTGATCAATTAATCTTTTAAAAAAAATTATAGTATCTTTGCAACAATGACTCGTAAGCTGATTTTATCAAGCCCATTACTCGAAATAACCATCTCTCGGTTGTGTCAAGAGCTCATTGAAAATCAAATCAAGGATGTTGAAACTGTTATTCTAGGCTTACAGCCGCGCGGAATTTTCTTTGCAGAACGTATTGCGAAAGAATTAAGTAAACACCTCGAAAAAGCCCCTAGTGTAGGAAAAATAGATGCTACGTTCTTCCGTGACGATTACCGCCGCAGAGAAACCGTATCGCCTAATTCAACCGATGTACCCTTTTTAATCGAAAACAAGCGTGTTATCTTAGTAGATGACGTTTTAGCCACGGGCCGAATGGTTCGGGCGGCGCTGGATGCGATGAATAGTTTTGGGAGACCGGCTAAAGTGGAATTATGTGTCTTAATTGACCGTATTTATAACCGTGATTTGCCGATTAACGCAGATTACGTGGGTAAAAGTGTAAATACCTTGCCCACCGAAAAAGTACTCGTAGAGTGGACGGAACAAGGCCACGAAGCGGACAGAATTTGGTTAATTCCTCAACCTGAATAACTATGTTAAAGTCGCCACATTTATTAGGAATCAAAGATCTGGATGAAGAATCCATTCAATTGATTGTTAAAACGGCCAGAGAATTTAAAGAGGTCTTGAACAGACCTATTAAAAAAGTTCCTTCTCTACGTGATGTGACGATTGCCAACATCTTCTTTGAAAATTCCACCCGTACCCGATTATCCTTTGAATTAGCAGAGAAAAGACTCTCCGCTGACACGATTAACTTCTCAGCGTCAGGCAGTTCAGTAAAAAAAGGAGAAACCTTACTAGATACCGTAAACAATATCCTGGCGATGAAGGTGGATATGATTGTGATGCGCCATGCTAGTCCAGGTGCGCCACATTATTTAGCTAAGCACATCAAAGCTAATATCATTAATGCAGGCGACGGAACGCACGAGCATCCAACGCAAGCCTTATTAGATACTTTCTCTTTACAAGAAAAACTAGGCGATTTAGCC
>CAJCBY010000424.1 GCA_903960725.1 uncultured Cytophagaceae bacterium
AATCGTAATTAAGGTTCTTTTAGCGCCCTGAGAAACAGAAAAATCAACCAGCAACAAAGGCCCTTCGCCTATGTAAGCTACTGTCCATTCTTTCAGTTTACTCGTTAAATCCATCTTTCTGTAGGCCTATTAAAACAAAAAGAGGGATCAAAACCCCTCTTCTTTTCCTTAAATTCTCCACAAAGATACGCATAATTTTAGAAAATCAAACTAATTGATGCATTATAGCGTCTTTAACCCAAAACAGATTGCGTTTTTTTTCGTTATTTGCATCCCAAATTATTTCCAAATGAAATTAGCGTCACTCCTACTTTTGATTACCTTACATACCCTAGGAGGTGACCGATTTCCTACTCCTCCCTTTTCGCCTAATCGATTATTCTTCATACAGCGAAGTACGAATGCGAATGTCGTGGTCTATGATGCGAATTTGATCGCAGGAAGGTTAAACGCAAAAGATCCGGTGTACACCTATTGGTATCGCTATGGGGAGAAGGGCCAAAAAGAGGAACTCACCACTATCCAGCGCACATTGGCTTACGGATTATATACGACTCTGGTTCCTGGGGTCCCTAACACCTATGAAGGACATTTTTTGGCGTACCGTAAACGCAAGTTTATGGTCAAACAAGATCCAAGTGGTGATCCTATTGCACTATTCCCTATTAACGGAAAGATGCAAATTCTGAAGCGCGTCTTCGTCAGTGTAGACGAATCCAAATTTGTAACTACGGTTAATTACATTGAACTTTTTGGCAAAGATCCAGTGACGGGGAAGGATGTGTATGAGAGGTTCAAGCCATAGACTTTGCGGAGCAAAGCTCAAATTTCAAAGAGCAAAGAGCAAAGTTCAAATAGGCTTACCCTGAACTTTGCTCTTTGAAATTTGGTCTTTGAAATTTAAAATGACCCTGAAAGGGTTATTTGCACGTTCCTCGGTTGCCCGCTATACCCCGTAATCTCCGTTATTTCTTGATTCAGCGCATTTTTCAACAGGGCTGAAATCTTCCATTTAGAATTAAATTGGTAATGAACCGAAATATCTGTCCACAAGTAGGCTGACATCGGATTCGGCTTCACGGAATAGGATGACTCGTCATAGAAGTAGTCCGTTCTTTGGCCCACATATTGATTCGTTAATCCGACGGACCATTTAGTCGTCAATTTTGCTTGCAAATACAGATTCCAAGCGTTCGATGGGCGACGAATCAAAGAGGAATAAGTGGAATCACGATCGATCATCTCCCCTTTCAAATAGGTATAATTGAAGTCTGCTTGAAATTTCGCCGTTTGATAACCGAGTTCAAATTCGACTCCGCGGGTTTTCTGTTTTGAAATATTTTGGTATTTGCCAAAAGGTCCCACATCCATTGACTGAAAAACAATACCTTGATTCACTTGATTTTCAAATCCAACGATGCGCACTTTCCAAGATGTAAACTTTTTTTCCGCCCCAATTTCAATCGTTTTACCTTGCTCCGGCTGCAAATCCAAGTTGCCATAAGGTGAAGCAAGTTGGTAAATGGAAGGCGTTTTGAAACTCGTATAATAGTTCCCAAAAAGCTTCGCCGTCTGCGAAATAGCCCAGTAGGGATTCAGATTGTACGTAAAATAATTCCCAAAAGTCGATTGCACATTCCAACGTGTCCCCACCTCATACCCAAAATTAGTCCAGCTCTGTTGAAACGTGGCATAAGTGCCCATAATCTGTTGGGTTTTCTGCTTTTCCGATAAATCAGGTGACGAATAAGGACCATATTCGCTGATATAAAGATCGTTTTGCTCGGTTTTTTGGCGTCTAAATTCAGATCCTACTAATAAAATAGCATTCTCCTTCACAGGTATCTTCAAAAAAGCCTCCGCCCCCTGATTTAAACCAACATAACTCGAAAGACTATATTTCGAAAAAGCATTCTCCGCCACATCCAAAGAGTCATTTGTAAATTCTCGGTGAATCAAATCCTGAAAAGCACGCATCGTGAATTTTCCCACTTGGTACTGAGTCCTAAAGGAATGACTTGTCGCTTTAGAAGTGAAATCACGATCATCTACAAAGGGCCCATTGTCTAAATTCCCCTGGTAAAGTTGCGATGAATAGGAAAAATCGAAATTCCCACTCTTTCCCATATCACGGCCCCATTTCAAACCCCAGCTTTGCTGCCTAAATCCATCAGCCTCCCCTTTCCCTTGCGCTATTTTGGCAGAGGAAAACCCATCCGTTGCAAAGTTTTGGGCTTGTACTTGAAGCTGGTTATTCCCCTGCCTAGTCGACCACGAAATCTGCTCTTGGTGCGTCCCTAGACCTCCGCCTTGCAAGACAAGGCTTAACCCTTTTGTATTTTTCTTCGTCACTAAATTGATAACAGCCGCCATCGCATCCGAACCATACAGCGTCGATTGTCCTCCTTTTAGAATTTCAATGCGTTCGATGTTTGCCAAATTAATCAAGTTCCAATCCATCACCGATGAAATATGCGATGGATCATTCAGCGGAAATCCGTCCATCAACAACAATACTTGACCCGTATTCGCACCTCTCACATAAATCTCCTGATTCGTCCCCGGCGCGCTGCGCGCGCCTACTACCGAAACACCTACACTTTGCTGGAGTAATTCACCTAGACTTTTCCCCTGATTGGCCATGATCATTTCGGCCGAAATAACCGAAACGACTTTGCCCGAGCGAGCCAGTTTTTCTGGGTACTTGGGAGCGGAGATGGTGACCTCACTCAAAGTAGAATCTTTGAGAATGGTAAATGGTAAATGGTGAATGGTGGATGAACCCTTCGGACTCATTACCTCCGGACTACTGTCTACTGAATACTGACCACTGTTAAATGATGAATGGTAAATGGTGGATGATTCATGAATGGTAAATGGTAAATGGTGAATGGTGGATGAACCCTTCGGACTCATTCCCTCCGGACTATGGACTTCGGACTCCGGACTCATTCCCTCCGGACTACTGTCTACTGAATACTGATTACTGGCTACTGCTACCAAGCAGCTTGCCGCAATAACTACTACGTTTAACATGTTTTTTTGCCCTTTCAGGCCTGTGAAATAAAAAGGTAATCGAACGCTCGACCTCGGATCATCCTCCGTAAAACAAGGTCAAGAATAGTAAAAGGCAGGTCTCCTGACTCATTTCCCTTGCTTTTCGGCCTTCCCAGCGATGCCAGTGACCCTAGAATGAAAAGCTTTTTGAAAATTTACAGTTGCGGGGACAGCTTTGGATTTACACCAAATTCCCTATTAATCAACACCGTTCGAAGCGGCGCAGAACCTTTCGCTACTACAAAGGTAACTCTATTTCTATTTTATCAATTTGTTGGGCCAAAGATTCGAAATATATTCTCCTATTTTGTAAAAAGAAACCCGAATTATGGACAATAAAATACGCTGCCGCTGGTGTGGTTCAGATGAATTATACCAAACCTACCACGACCTCGAATGGGGTAATCCGGAACACCGCGATGACGCACTTTTTGAGCTCCTCGTCCTAGAAGGCTTCCAAGCCGGACTCTCTTGGATCACCATTTTGAAGCGACGCGAAGCCTTCAGAGAAGCCTTCGCGCAATTTGACTACCACGCCCTGGCGAACTGGTCGAATGAGCAACTAGAAGCGCAAATGCAAAATGAGCAAATCATCCGAAACCGCTTAAAAATCAGCGCCGTTCGAACGAATGCGCAGGCTTTTATTAAAATTCAGGAAAAATTTGGTAGCTTTAACCAATATATTTGGGAGTTTGTGGGCCATACGCCTATCCTAAACCACTTTGCCCATCACGGAGAATTACCCGCTAGCACAGAAACCTCTGTCTTATTGAGCAAATCTCTAAAAAAGAATGGATTCCGATTTGTCGGTCCCACCATTTGTTATGCCTTGATGCAGGCGGCTGGATTAGTGAACGATCACACGATCGACTGCTTTCGCCATCCTAACAATAGCTAAATGAACAAAAGGATAGTCATTATCCCCACCTACAATGAGATTGAAAACATCGAAGCGATCCTTTTAAAGGTATTGAGCTTGGATCCCGTTTTCGATGTCTTGATTGTGGATGATGGTTCTCCTGACGGAACTGCGCAGCAAGTAAAACGCCTACAAAAAGCAAACGATGGGCGTATTCACTTGCTAGAGAGAAAAGGCAAACTCGGATTAGGCACTGCCTATATTGAAGGTTTTAAAATTGCCCTAGCTAAAGGATACGACTTCATATTTGAGATGGATGCTGATTTCTCCCACAACCCTGACGATTTAATTCGCCTTTTTAAAGCCTGTGCCACACCGGCAGAATTGAAGGCAGAACAAATGCCTGAAACTGAAGCCGGAAATGGAGACATGTCCATCGGTTCCCGCTACATCAATGGCGTGAACGTGGTCAATTGGCCCATGAGCCGTGTGTTGATGTCTTACTTCGCTGGCTTTTATGTACGATTTATCACGGGAATGAAAGTACAGGATGCCACAGCAGGATTCGTTTGCTACCGCAGAAATACCTTAGAGACATTACCCTTAGACCAAATCAAGTTCATCGGTTATGCCTTCCAAGTGGAAATGAAATTCACTACCTGGAAATACGGCTTTAAATTGGTGGAAGTGCCCATCATCTTCACTGATCGTACGAAAGGGACGAGTAAGATGTCAGCGAATATCTTTAAAGAAGCGATTTTTGGGGTGATTCAAATGAAAATCAATAGTTTGTTCAAGCGTTACCAAGCCTAACATGAGCTATACGGTCTTAAAATCCATTCATATTATATTCGTTGTCAGCTGGTTTGCTGGCCTATTCTACCTTCCTCGTTTGCTGGTCTACCACGCCGAGGCACAAGGAAAGGACGAACCAGAGAAAGGTATTTTATCGAAGCAATTCGAGAAGATGGAAAAGATCCTCTTCAATGCGATTATGATTCCGGCCATGTTCTTGACTTGGATTACGGGTTTATCCTTAATTTATGTGGCCTGGATGAGTAGCTTCGGATCTCAAGGCTGGTTGCATTTGAAATTAGGCTTCGTGGTAGCGATTACGGTTTACCATTTTGTTTGCAGGCACCTGATCCTTCAATTCAGACAAGGTAACTTTATACTCTCCGGAACTCAATTGAGGCTTTACAATGAGATTGCAACCATTCTATTGGTCGCGGTCGTTTTCCTCGTGGTGGCTAAAAATACCTTGGATTGGATGTATGGTTTGGGGGGATTTGTGATTTTTGCCATCGTCATTATGGCGGCGGTCACAATTGTCAAGAAAATCAGAAACAAGGCCTAATTAGGACAAGGAGCGGTCCATATCACGCTTCACATCTTTCTCTTTAATATCATCTCGTTTATCGAAGGTCTTTTTACCTTTTGAAAGGGCGATGTTTAATTTCGCGTAACCTTTGTCTGAAATGAATAGACGTGTAGGGATAATCGTCAAACCTACGTTCTTTAACTCCTTTTGTAATTTACCAAGCTCGCGCTTTGACAATAATAATTTACGGTCGCGCAGTGGCTCATGGTTATAATGAGTTCCTTCGTCGTAGGCGGAGATGTGCATATTGCGGACGAATAGTTCATCTTGAAAAAAGACACAATAGGCATCCGTTAAATTAGCTTTCCCTTGGCGAATCGATTTAATTTCCGTTCCCATCAATACCAATCCAGCCGTGAAGGTATCAATGAATGCATATTCAAAGGATGCCCTACGGTTCTTGATCTCAACAGTCTTTTGGATTTTCTCTTTTGCCATTGGAATAAAAAAAGCCACACAGCGAATCACTGCGTGGCTAAATTTCGCTAAAAGCTATTATTTATTTTCTTTTTTGTCGCCTTTTGTCGCAGCGTACTCTTTGTTCAAACCTTCAATGATTTTGTTCGTCACATCTACCGATGGGTCAGCGAATAAAATTCCGCCACCTACTTTAGAATAACCTAAAACGAACTCATATTTATTTGTTTTGTTTGTCTTCGAGATATAGTCACGAATATTGTTGTACAACTCTTCGTTTTTCTTTGCTTGCTCTTGACCTAACTCCGCTTGCTTCTGTTGAGAGTATTGTTGCAATTCAGCACCCTTCTTTTTCAAAGTCATATCCGCTGCTTGTAATTCAGCCTGAGTCATGGCAGAGGCACGTTGTTGAATCGCTTGTAATTCACCTTGTAACGCCTGCTCTTTTTGACCTAAATCAACTTGTAAACGGTAGCCCTTATTCTCGAATTCTTTTTGAGCGTCTTTGTAGAACTGGTAATTCGATAATAACGAATCAGAGTTAACGAATACGATACGTTTTCCATCAGCCGTCGCAGCACCTAAGCTGGCAGACGAGTTATCTGAATTTTTGTAAAATAAAAAAGCAATTGCGATGGTTAAAACGCCCAACCAAGCGTATGGTAAATTTTTCACGTGTATTATTTTTATTTATTGGATTGTCGGCAAATATACAAGGTCTGTATCGTTTGTCCTAAAAATTTATTATTTCTGTCTTAATCTGGCTCCAGCCCAAGTCCAAATACCACTAAACAAGCCGCCTAGCACGCCAGTTAGTATAAACAAAGCGAAAACATTCCCTTTCAACGGAAAAACCTGCGCCATTCGAATTGGTAGCGTGCTTGGATGCTGCATATCAAGCAAAAACGCCGATATTACCCAAAGCAAAAAGCCGGCGATGAATCCAGTCAAAAAACTCGATTTCAATGGCATATTCAACACAAAGGCCACCAGCCCAAAGGCCACACCCATCGCATACCAAGGCAAGTAAATGCCTACCAAAGCACCGATAACGATTAAAATGATACTATAGATTAATTTGCTCATAGCTTATTTCGATAAAGTGATTTTCTTACGTAAACGATTCGATTTTTGATCCGGTGATTCTAGGTACAAGAGTGGCTTTAGCTCTCCTTTGGCCCAAGTATCAATCAAATCATCGTAATGACTGCTACCTGGATTTCCCGACTGACCACCTGGGTAAACCCCATAGGCTCTTGGCTTGCCCTCTTTCGAAAGCTCCACCACTAGACGCCAAGAGGGTCCAGTTTTCGTAGTCGTCGCGTTCACAATGGTTCCGCCCCCACCAATCGGGATATTCAGGCGCGACAAGGCGTCCATACCCGGAATCAAGTGGCGAACACCCGTTTGCTTGTGCTTGTACCAAGCCCACTCAGGGCCCTGTGGTCCGTGCTGCTTCACTAAAGTATCCACATTCGCCTGCAAAGACTTCATCACAATATCAGACATTGACTCCTTAGCAGGCGTCTTCGTATCATCCCACCAGCGTGCTGCGGGTTCTGATTTAATCAGTTGAATCGTACGATCCATGGATGGACGGCTCATAGGAACCTTTTCATCCGTTGTGAATTCATCATCCCACAGACAGCTCTGCAAAGTAGAGACCCAGTTTTCGAAAATAGTGGCTCCCACGGATTCCGGGCTATTCACTAGATTCCAGGATTTCAAGGCAGCTAATGCTTTCGATTGAGCTGCGTTTGGCGATTTTACTTGAGCGAAAAGTAGCGGCAGTAATTCGCGGGCACGGATGTTGAAGTTGTCGTTTTGGAGTCCTCGTAAGGAATCCATCGTGATTTTCTCCATCACTGCTAGTCGCTCATTAATACGACGACCACGCTCAGACGGCGCATATTGCCAACCTAAATAATACGGATAAGATGGATCCGTTGAGAATTGATTCGCTGAACTCACGAAACCACGAACCGGATTCTTCACATGCGGATTGTGCGCCTGCGGAATAAATCCTTGCCAATCAGCTGCCGCATCCGTTCCATCTAATAAATACTTGCCTTGCAATTTCGACTTCAACGGGAACTTACCGTTTACCCATAAAGCGATGTCGCCTTCATTGCTGGCAAATACGAAGTTTTGAGCTGGAGCAGAATAGAACGTCAAGGCCTTTTTATAGTCCTCGTAGTTTTTAGCACGGTTCAATTGATAGAAAGTTGTTAACTCTTGTGATTTCTCGTGTGCAATCCAGCGAAGCGCGTGACCTACTGGAATGTTCGAACGGAAGGGTTTTTCGTGTGATAAATACACGACAGGACCGTGGTGCGTAAAGAAGATAGTATCGACCATCTCTTTCTTACCCTTGATTTTAAAGGTTTCGATGCGCATGGTCGTTTTCTTCCATTTGCCGTCGTGCCAGTATTCTTTTTTGGACGCGTCCTTAAATTTCACTTGGTACCAGTCTAAGACATCAGAACCTACGTTTGTTACACCCCAAGCCACATTTTTATTGAA
>CAJCBY010000425.1 GCA_903960725.1 uncultured Cytophagaceae bacterium
CATTCCGCGGCCACCACCTCCAGCCGTAGCCTTGATGATTACCGGGTATTTAATGATTTTAGCTAATTCTTTTGCTTCCTCCACGGTGTCGATTAAGCCATCAGAACCGGGAATAACCGGAACTCCTGCCTTCTTCATTGTGTCTTTCGCTGTGGCTTTGTCCCCCATCGAATTAATCATCTCCGCCGAAGCGCCAATGAACTTAATACCATGTTCTGAACAAATACGCGAGAATTCCGCGTTCTCAGAAAGGAAACCGTAGCCCGGGTGAATCGCATCTGCTCCAGTTACTTCTGCAGCCGAAATGATCGCGGGAATACTCAAATAAGATTGTCTGCTGGGCGGCGGTCCGATACAAACGGCCTCATCCGCAAAGCGAACGTGTAAACTGTCGCGATCGGCGGTAGAGAAAACGGCCACCGTTTTGATGCCCATCTCCTTACAAGTCCGAATAATACGCAAGGCAATTTCCCCGCGATTCGCTATTAATATCTTTTTAAACATAGATTACGCTTTTTCAACCAAGAATAAAGGTTGATCAAATTCTACTGGACTAGCATTATCAACTAAGATTTTAACGATCTTTCCAGAGATCTCTGAATCGATTTCGTTAAATAATTTCATCGCTTCGATCACACACAAGGTCTTCCCTGGAGCGATTTCTGATCCTACTTCCACAAAATTATCTTTATCTGGACCAGCTGCGCGGTAGAATGTACCGATCATAGGTGATTTAACCGTATATAAGTTATCTGCTACGGGAGCCGGTGCTGCTGCAACTGGAGCCACTGGTGCTGCCGCCGCCGGAGCTGGGGCAACTGGAGCCGCCGCTGGTGCTGCTGAAACGACACTTACTACGGGAGCTGCTTCTCCAAATTTCTTAACAGAAACCTTTAAACCGTCTGTTTCGATGCTAACCTCAGCTAGCGGAGACTTTGCGATATAATCGAGTAATCGCTGAATTTCTTTAGTATCCATTCTTTTTTGTTAATTAAACGCTACAAAGGTAGCTAATTATTTTACACGCTCAGCGTATGAATAGGTTCTTGTATCTACTTTAATAACTTCATCTTGTTCGATGAAAATAGGCACGGTGATTGTTGCTCCTGTTTCAACCGTTGCAGGTTTTTTAGGGGAGTTAGCCGTATCTCCACGTACGCCTGGCTCTGTGTAAGTTACCTTCAATTCTACGAATGGAGGCAATTCACAAGATAAAGCAGCATCGTTTTCGGTGTTGATCAAAATCTCTACTTCTTGTCCTTCTTTCATCAAATCCGCCATCACGCACAAATTCTCGTTTAATAGAATTTGCTCGAACGATTCTTGGTCCATAAAGTTATAGCCAAACTCATCCTTAAAGATGAATTGGAATTTTCTGCGTTCCACACGAACAGGATAGATTGCCACGCCTGAGTTAAACGTGTTATCGATTACTTTTCCGGAAGTCAAAGATCGTAATTTAGTCCGAACGAAAGCCGGGCCTTTTCCTGGTTTTACGTGAAGGAATTCAATGATCGAGTATAAGTCGTCATTGTATTTAATCACCATACCATTTTTAATGTCTGCTGTAGTTGCCATTTCTAATTATTTAGGGTCGTATGCCCATTTAACGTAAGCTGATCCCCACGTAAAACCTCCACCGAAGGCCGCTAAGATCAGATTATCTCCTTTATTTAGTTTGTTTTCATAGTCCCAAAGACAAAGCGGAATCGTCGCCGCCGTCGTATTTCCATAATTCTGGATATTCAACATCACCTTATCATCGCTCACACCCATACGACTTGCAGTCGCATCAATAATACGCTTGTTCGCTTGATGCGGAACTAAGTATTTAATATCGTCACCAGTCAAATGATTGCGCTCCATGATTTCTGCCGAAACATCCGCCATGCGCGTCACCGCAAATTTAAATACGGATTGCCCTTCTTGGCGGATATAATGCCATTTTGCTTCCACAGTTTCAACCGTAGGTGGGTAGGCGCTTCCGCCTCCTTTTTGCATTAACGATTCACATCCTTCTCCATCCGATTTCAAGATAAAGTCTTGAACACCTAAACCTTCGTAATTAGGCTCTAACATAACAGCACCTGCGCCATCCCCAAAAAGAATGCACGTCGTACGATCCGTATAATCCACAATCGAAGACATTTTGTCCGCACCCACCACCACGATTTTCTTATAACGACCTGATTCGATGAAGGCGGTACCTGCACCTAAGGCATTTAGAAAGCCTGAACAAGCTGCAGCTAAGTCAAAGGACGCCGTTTCACGGATGCCTACTGCCTTACATATTAAGTTCGAAGCGGATGGGAAAAAGTAATCAGGAGTCACCGTCGCGCAGATAACCATATCTACTTCTTCTGGCTTGGTATTGGTTTTCTTCAAGAGATCCTCCACCGCTTTGGCCCCCATAAAAGACGTTCCCAGACCTTCGCCTTTCAAAATACGTCTTTCTTTAATGCCGGTGCGAGAGGTGATCCACTCGTCGTTCGTGTCAATGATTTTTTCTAATTCTTGATTTGTCAGCACATAATCCGGTACATATCCTGAGACTCCGGTAATGGCTGCACTTATTTTTTGGCTCATAATGATTATATGTTCTCGATGGCGGCCTTAATCTTTCCGCAAACATCTGATTCTACAACGGATCTACAAAGTTTGATCATGTTTTTTATGGCCAAAGGACTCGACGCCCCATGCGCAATAATCACATTCCCATTAATCCCAATGATCGGGCTACCGCCGTATTTTTCGTAATTCGTATTCTCGATAAAGTCATTCGTGATCCCTTGGTCCTTCATTATTTTGTACAGGGATTCGCCCATCTTCAAAATAATATTTCCCGTAAATCCATCCGTCACTATCACGTCTGCCTTATTCTTAAAGAAGTCTTTTCCCTCTAAGTTTCCAATGAAGTTAATCTTCTTATTCTCTTTTAAAAGGGCATGGGTCGCTAGCGTTAGGATACTTCCTTTCTGCTCTTCTTCACCTATATTCATCAAACCCACACGTGGCGCTTTCTTGCCAGTTGTTGCTTCAAAGTAAACCGATCCTAATACCGCAAATTGATCTAGCATCTCAGGCTTGCAATCTGCATTCGCACCTATATCCAGCATTAAAGCGTAGGTGCCGTCCTCTTGTGGAACGAAACCGGCAATGGCTGGGCGCGAAATTCCTTCGATAGTTTTCACAGAAAATAAAGATCCGACCATCATAGCGCCGGTATTTCCTGCAGAAGCAAAGACGTCTGCTTTGCCTTCTTTTAAAAGATGAAACCCAACTCCGATGCTGGAATTGGGTTTTTGAGATAGTGCCTTGGTCGGATGTTCACCCATTTCAATTACCTGATCCGCATGTATGATAGCAATTTGCTTGCCAGCATACCCATGTTTCATTAATAATTGCTCGATGGTGTCCTGAGGACCTACGGCTAATATGGTGTCGTCGTTTGAAAGACTTGGTAACGATAAAAGTATTCCTTCTATTACAGCTTCTGGAGCATAATCCCCACCCATCACATCAACGGCTATTTTCATTTAATTATGTTTAATTACTAAAGCTTTTGGCAAAAATAGCATTAAATTTA
>CAJCBY010000426.1 GCA_903960725.1 uncultured Cytophagaceae bacterium
GATCCTCAGGGGAAAGCGGTACTTATTGGCTTACAAAACTTAGGTATTAACCAAGTGGCAGGCGTTCGTATTGGCAAGCACATCACATTAACCGTGGATGCAGCATCAGAAGCTGAGGCAAATGAGGTGGTAACAAACGCTTGCAAGAAATTGCTAGCGAACTTGATGATGGAGGAATTTGAGTTTACGTTAACAGCTCAATAAGAGCTTAAAACTGACCTGTGTGCAATAAAACAAGTGTGCAGGCCTCTTCTGTTAGAATACCCGCTTTTTCTAATTCTCTTTGTAATTCTGGACTTTCTGTACCGGGATTAAAAATTACACGCCTAGGGGCTAATGACTTAAGATAGTCATAAAGACCATCCTGATTCGCAGGTCCAACGTATAGGGTGACCGTATCAATATCTTGAAGCAAAGGTTGATCCAGCTGAATGGTAAGGCCTAATACCTCCCCTGCCTTAATTCCCACTAAAGAAACCTCATGTCCATGTTGCAATAACAATTCCGTCGCGATATAGGCATATCGACTTGGATTCGTACTGGCACCATAGACTAGAACCTTCATTAGAATAATTTTTCTGCAATAGCCCGCACGCTATCTGATTTACTCATCGTATAAAAATGGAGCGCAGGCACACCCGCTTGAATCAATTCCTTTCCTTGTTGCACCGCCCATTCAATACCTAATTGTTTGACGGCAGCATTATTCGAGCATTTACGCGCTTCAGCAACAAAGTCAGATGGGATTTCTAAATGAAAGATCTCAGGCAAAATGTCCAATTGACGTTCAGTCGCTAAAGGCTTCAAGCCCGGAATGATGGGAACATTAATCCCCATTTCACGGCATTTTTGAACAAAATCAAAATACTTCGCATTATCGAAGAACATCTGCGTTACGATATAATCTGCTCCAGCATCTACTTTCTGCTTCAAATAACGAAGATCATCCTCGAAAGAAACCGCATCAATGTGTTTCTCTGGATAACCAGCCACACCGATACAAAAGTTCGTAGGTAAAGACTCCGTTTCCTCATGCAATAAAATACCCTTGTTCATGGCCGCCACTTGCTCCACTAATTCATTCGCATAGGCATGACCTCCTGGCTTGGGTACAAAATGGGCTTCTCCCTTTTCTTGATCACCACGCAATAAAAGGGCATTCTCAATCCCTAAGTAATGTAAATCGATTAAGAAATCTTCCGTTTCTTCTTTCGTAAATCCACCACAAATTACGTGAGGGACAGCCTCTATTTGAAAACGCTGTATGATGGAGGCACAGATCCCTAAAGTACCAGGTCGCTTGCGAATAGGGATACGTTTAGAAACACCCCCTACGACTTTATCTACGTATTCTTCGCGGTGGTACGTCACCTCTATAAAAGGCGGCTTAAACTCCATCAAAGGCTCAATGTGCGACATTAATTCGCCCAAATGTTGGCCTTTCATCGGTGGAATAATCTCGATCGAGAAAAGTGTTTTTCCCGCCGCTTCCTCAAAATATTTTGTAATCTTAGTCATAATTCAATACCGGACTTAACCATTTTTCTACATCGTCCAAAGACATACCCTTGCGTTTCGCATAATCTGTAACTTGGTCTTTAGCAATCTTACCCAAACCAAAATAAGTGCTCTCCGGATGTGAGAAATAGAATCCTGACACCGCTGAGGCCGGATACATGGCATAACTCTCTGTTAATTGAATCCCAATCTGCTTCTCCGCATCCAATAATTCGAACAAACGCTTCTTCTCCGTGTGATCAGGGCAAGCCGGATATCCCGGTGCCGGACGAATTCCATTGTATTTCTCTGAAATCAATTCTTCGTTGCTCAAAGCCTCATCAGCCGCATAACCCCAGAATTCTCTTCGAACACGTTCGTGTAATAATTCAGCGTATGCTTCCGCTAATCGATCCGCTAAAGCCTTGACCATAATCGAATTATAGTCATCATGCTCCTTTTCGTATTTGTCTAAAAGCGCTTCGATTCCCAGACCTGTCGTCACCGCAAAGGCACCAACATAATCCGTCTCACCCGAGTTTAATGGGGCTACAAAGTCACTTAAACAACGGTTAGGAAGGGTACTTGCTTTTTGGCCTTGTTGACGTAAATGGTGTAACCACTGGCTCTTGTCTGAAGATTCGTCTTTGTGCTGAATCTCGTAGGAAACCTGCTTGTGTGAACCGTGCTTCTCGCAGGCAACCTCTAACGCCTTCTCCACGTAATCGTGCAAGATAATATCATCCCCTAGCGAGTTTGCCGGGAAGAAACCTAAGGCTGCTTTAGCCTGCAGGGATTTGTTAGCAATAATCTCCTTCAATAAAGCCTGAGCGTCATTGAATAATTTTCTAGCCTCAGTTCCTACTACCTCGTTATCAAAAATGCGTGGATACTTACCTGATAACTGCCAAGTTGAGAAGAATGGAGTCCAATCAATGTATTTCGCAATTTCTTCCAACGAATAATCCTCAAAATACTTCACGCCTAAGAAAGTCGGTTGTTTCGACTTAAATCCAGTCCAATCAATCCCACTCGATTTTGCACGCGCCTGATCGATGGACAAGTAATTTTTCTCTTGCTGACGGGCAGCATGTGCCGTTCTCAATTCGGCATATTCCGTTTTAATCTCGTTAAAGATCTCTTGAGAGGTCAATTCACTTTGTAATAATCTACCTGCAACTGGTACGGAACGGGACGCATCCAACACGTGAATCACCGGTCCAGAATAATGAGGATCAATTTTAACTGCTGTGTGAATACGGGATGTTGTAGCTCCACCGATTAAAAGTGGGACTTTGAAACCGAGACGCTCCATTTCTTTGGCCACATACACCATCTCATCTAAAGACGGCGTAATTAGGCCTGATAAACCGATGATATCCACGTTGTGCTCCTTCGCCGCAGCGAGAATCTTATCACAAGGAACCATTACACCAATGTCAATTACCTCGTAATTGTTACAAGCCAAAACTACGCCCACAATATTCTTTCCAATATCGTGAACATCACCTTTCACCGTTGCCATCAAAATCTTTCCAGCCGATGAACTCTCCCCTCCCTGCTTCTCCGCCTCAATGTAAGGCAATAAATAGGCCACCGCCTTCTTCATTACGCGAGCAGACTTCACTACCTGCGGTAAGAACATTTTACCCTCGCCAAACAAATCCCCCACCACATTCATTCCATCCATCAGCGGACCTTCAATCACCTGAATTGGGCGTTCTACTAATTGACGCGCTTCTTCTACATCTTCATCAATGAATTCAGTCAAACCTTTAATCAAGGCGTGTTCTAAACGCTTGTTCACCGGATTCTTTCTCCAGGCATCGTCCACCACCTGCTCTTTACCGGCAGATTTTACAGTCTCAGCATAGGTCACTAATTTCTCCGTCGATTCAGGATTACGGTTTAATAAAACGTCTTCACATAGATCGCGTAAGGTCTTATCAATATCATCATAAACGCCTAATTGACTGGCGTTAACAATTCCCATATCCATTCCTGCCTTAATCGCATGGTATAAGAATACGGTATGCATCGCCTCGCGAACCAATTCATTACCTCGGAAAGAGAACGAAATATTAGACACACCACCTGACACTTTCGCGAGCGGCAGATTTTCTTTGATCCATTTCGTCGCTTTGATAAAATCAACCGCATAGTTATTATGCTCCTCGATTCCGGTAGCAACCGTTAATATATTTGGGTCAAAAATGATATCCTGAGCTGGAAATCCTACTTTATCCACTAAAATATCGTAGGCTCTTTTGCAAATCTCAATGCGACGCTCGTAGGAATCCGCTTGTCCAGTTTCATCAAAAGCCATCACCACGACAGAAGCGCCGTACATTTTTACCAACTTCGCAGATTCGATGAACTTCTCCTCCCCTTCTTTCAAGGAAATCGAGTTCACCACCGACTTACCTTGCACGCATTTCAAACCAGCTTCGATCACCTCCCATTTCGAGGAGTCAATCATAATCGGTAAACGGGCGATATCAGGCTCAGCCATCAATAAATTCAGGAATTGAGGCATCATTTTCACGCCGTCAATCATCCCCTCATCCATGTTAATGTCCAAAATCTGGGCACCACCATCCACCTGCTCACGAGCAACCGCAATAGCTTCCTCGAATTTCTCCTCGCGAATTAAACGTGCAAATTTCTTCGAGCCCGTCACATTGCAACGCTCACCCACGTTAACGAAATTGGTTATTTCGGTAATTTCCAATGGCTCTAATCCAGATAATTTCTGGTTCACATTTTCCAAAGGAATGACGTGCGGCTTGTGTTTAGAGGCCACTTCGGCAATCGCTTGAATGTGCGCTGGTGTTGTTCCACAACAGCCTCCAATGATATTCAAGAAGCCATTGGAAAGGAAATCATCAATAATAACTGCCATTTCAGCTGGCGACTGATCGTATTCACCCATTTCGTTCGGCAAGCCCGCATTCGGGTGAGCAGAAACTAAGAAAGGGGATTTATCGTTCAATGTCTTCACGTAAGGGCGCATTAAATCCGCCCCTAAAGCGCAGTTCAAGCCCACAGAAAGCAA
>CAJCBY010000427.1 GCA_903960725.1 uncultured Cytophagaceae bacterium
CGTAACTTGTCGCTATCCAATGAGAACCGGCACCCACGGCGGCCCATAAAACGCCGTTCCAAACTGCTTTGTTCCGTGATGCAAAAATACTTCATATCCGTAGGGACCTCCTGTTTTGCTTCCTTGCACATACGAAAGAAATGATCAATAGCATGACGGCTCGTAAAGATGATGGCCGTGTGCTGAAGAATTTCAATTTTTTGCTTTCTAAAGTCTTTGAATGCAATTCCTTGCACTTCAATGAAAGGCCTAAAATCCACTTTTACATTGTACTTCTTTTCAATCTCGAAATAAGGGGATTTAGCATCTGCTGGCGCAGATTGAGTAACAAGAATACTCTTTACCTTCTTTAAACGACTCGTTTCTTCCGTTGCAGTTTTACTCATAATCAACTATTTTGGACTAGAAAAACACTAGCCTTAAATTTCAGAGTGCAAATATACGACAATTTTTCTCAGATAATTATAACCCCTTAGATGTAGGTCGGAAAAATTAATTCCCTGATACCAAACAAGATAATCTGTCCTTCGATTATCAGTAGGTAGATAAAAAGAAACAAGCGGGGATAAGAAAAACTCCTTTGGAAAGATTGAAAGAAATAGATGAAACGGAAGGCAAAATAAAAGTCCACTACATATAAAAAATAGGTGAAATCAATTGCTGAAGCCGGCCCCACGTATACTGCATAGAAACAGAGGACGGCAAATAAGACCGTGAAAAACTGCAAATTAGTTTGCATGGATTTAAAGTAATGCACATTCGCTAAGCCCTTTAATTTAAAGAGATCCGTAAATAAATAGTACACAAAAAAGCGGGAAATGAAAAGGGCAAAGGATAATCCAAGTTTTGAAAAAATATAACCTATGCTAGGTAAAATTGTCACAAAATTATCCGCATTACTAAAGAACTCTTCTTTTTGCGCTGACTTGAACCCGATCAAATAGGCCAAACAAGACGTAATCAAACTCAACGTAAATAAAGCCAACAAATTAGGCAAGGCAAATGGGCGTCTCATCCAGACTTCATCCTTTACTTCCCAACGAATCCAATCAGAAAAGCGATAAAAGGAGGAGAATACGCGTGGATAAGCAGCAAATAAGATGGCCAAGCAAGCCATTACAGTGAGCAAACTCAGTATAAAGAAATTAGAAAAAGGTGCCCCATACCTCGTCTCAAGGGAGAAAAAATCAGCTTTTGCGACTATAGCTACCTTTTCGTCGCGTTCTAACCTAAAGTCCTTGGGCAGGCCCTCTAGGTTTTCTGAATAAACAGTTAAAATGTCTTTGCTCTTAAACCTATCCAACGGGAATCGATAGGTCTCTCCCTTTTTCAGAGCCATAAATAAGGTCCCCTGAAGAAAGAGGTGGTAATTTTCTGTAGGGGAAATGGCCAAATAAGCTTTGGGAAAATCCTCTGGATGCAACTCCAAGGACTTCGAATGGTAGTTATAGTGCTTCGAAGAGACGTAAGGCAAGAAACTTTTCCAAGCTTCTTGGTACACTAACCAATCGCGTTCAAAAGAATAGACCCTCTTCCAGGCAGCTTGGCTAGTACCCGATAGCAATAGTAAAGCCCATAAAAAAAATCTGCTCATCGTTTTCCGAGATGGAAGC
This sequence comes from uncultured Cytophagaceae bacterium, assembly GCA_903960725.1. Lineage (GTDB taxonomy): Bacteria > Bacteroidota > Bacteroidia > Cytophagales > Spirosomataceae > Aquirufa. The sequence goes on from CAJCBY010000427.1 coordinate 1,614, forward strand.
ATATGAGCAGATTTAGATAGGAAAGGAATCATTCCTTGAAATTAATTCAAATTATTTTGCTGATAAGGCTTTGATCATTGTCTCGCCAATGTCAGCTGGAGAGTAAACCACGTGGATTCCACACTCTTGCATGATTTTCATCTTCGCTTCTGCTGTGTCATCAGCACCACCGATGATGGCACCTGCGTGACCCATACGACGTCCTTTCGGAGCAGTTTGACCAGCTATAAAACCAACGACTGGCTTACGGTTACCATCTGCTTTAATCCAACGAGCCGCTTCCGCTTCCATACCGCCACCGATCTCACCGATCATCACGATACCTTCTGTTTCTGGGTCGTTCATCAATAATTCAACTGCTTCCTTCGTAGTAGTTCCGATGATCGGATCACCACCGATACCGATGGCTGTTGTTTGGCCTAAACCTGCTTTAGTTAATTGATCTACCGCTTCGTAGGTTAAGGTTCCTGATTTAGAAACGATGCCCACGCGACCTTTTTGGAAGATAAAGCCTGGCATGATACCTACTTTACACTCGTCAGCCGTCATAACGCCTGGGCAGTTAGGACCGATTAAACGAGTATCGTAGTTAGAGATATATTCTTTAGCCACGATCATATCTTTCGTAGGAATGCCCTCCGTGATACAAATAATGACCTTAATTCCTGCATCCGCAGCTTCCATTATCGCATCCGCAGCAAATGCGGGTGGAACGAAAATGATCGATGTGTCCGCTCCTGTAGAAGCAACCGCATCCGCTACTGTATTAAAAATAGGGCGATCTAAGTGCTTAGCGCCACCTTTACCTGGGGTAACTCCCCCTACCACCTGGGTTCCATACGCGATCATTTGCTCCGCGTGAAAAGTTCCCTCTGTACCTGTGAAACCTTGAACAATAATTTTTGAATTCTTATTTACTAAAACACTCATTTCGTAGGGGTTATAATAACGTAGGCGAAAAATTTTTCCAAAGGTACAAAATATTGATAAAAATTATCAAAAAGCTGATTGATGAACGAAATAAAAATGGGAACAATTTTTTTTGCGTAAATTCGAACTTTGATGCCTTTCCTATGTTGAAGCACCTTCACATTCAAAACTACTCGTTGATCGAACAGCTCGACCTGCATTTGACAGGTGGTCTGACCGTGATTACGGGGGAAACAGGTGCTGGTAAATCCATCTTATTAGGAGCTATTTCTTTATTATTAGGCCAAAGAGCGGACAGCAAAAGCCTCTTCGATGCCTCTAAGAAATGCATTATCGAAGGTCAATTTTCGTTAGTGAATTTCCCTCACTTACAAACCGTATTCGAAGAAGAGGAAATCGACTTTGAGGAGCCTTGTTTAATTAGAAGAGAAATCAATCCACAAGGAAAATCGCGCAGCTTCGTGAATGACACTCCGGTCACGCTCGAAACACTGAAACGAATCGGAAACGAATTAGTCGATATTCACTCCCAGCAAGATACTTGGTGGATGTCCCATCCTGATTTTACGTTGGACATGGTGGACGCCTACGCGCAGAATGAAACGTTGAAAAAGGCCTATGTTTCGACATTTTCAGCCTGGTCGTCAAGCGTTTCCGCTTTGCGCTCCTTGGAACAAGCATCTACTAAAGGAACACAAGAATTAGATTTCATCCAATTTCAATTCGACGAATTAAGCAAAGCACAGTTAAAAGAGGGAGAATACGAATCCTTAGATACGGCGGTCCAAAAACTGCAAAACGCAGAACAAATTCAAGAAAAGCTAGCCATTTTAGCTCAGGCCCTTAGTGTGTCAGAAGTTTCAGCCCTTCAGCAAAGCCGCATTGCGCTGCAACAAGCGACGGCTCTCAGTAAATGGGGGGATAATTTTGCAGACTGGAAAACACGGATCGAATCTATTTGGATTGAATTGAAAGATCTAGGTGCCGAAGTCGAAGGTGAGGCCGAAGATTTCGTGTACGATCCGTCAGAATTAGAACAAAAACAAAAGCGATTAGACTTACTGAATCGCTTATTGCAAAAATACCAAGCGGCCAACGTTACCGAATTAATCGAATTAGTCGAGTCACTTGATTTGCGACTCTCTCAATATTCTTCCATGGATACGCTGTTAATTGAAGCGCGAGAACGGGTGGAAGCTGATTTCAAGCTGGCAGGTTCAGCGGCGGCGGCTTTATCTAAGTCTCGTTCAGCGGTGTTAGACGCGATATCCACTGCTCTTGTCGTTTCGTTGCAGTCCTTAGGCATTCCGAATGCGAATTTGGCCTGGGAGATGACAGCCAAAGAACTAGCGTCGAACGGCTCGGACAAAATCCAACTACTTTTCTCTGCAAACAAAGGTTTAGCCCCTAAACCATTCAAACAAATCGCCTCAGGCGGTGAAATGAGTCGTTTGATGCTTTCCATAAAGCACTTATTGGCGAAGAAAAGAGCTTTACCATCCCTTATTTTAGATGAAATCGATACCGGAGTTTCTGGTGAAATCGCCATTAAGATGGGTCAAATGCTCAGCCAAATGGGACAAGGGCATCAAATTATTGCCATCACCCACCTCCCTCAAATCGCAGCAGCGGGATCCAAGCATTGGTTTGTCTACAAAGATCATGCGGGATCGAAAACTGTTTCGAACCTTCGGGAGTTAATAGA
>CAJCBY010000428.1 GCA_903960725.1 uncultured Cytophagaceae bacterium
GATTACTTGCCTTTCTTAGGCCAAAGCACAGGAGAATTAGCTGCCTTCAGCCGTAGTCAACACAAGTCCCAAGGTTTTGGTTTTGCAGTAGACAGAGGCAGAAGTACAGAATATTTTGCTACCCTAGATGGTGAGGCTCCAAAAGAATTCCTTTGGGATGGAGTCGATGCATCTTGGAATCGCGTGAATGCAAACATCGATGCCCTTATCTTACCCATCATTAAAGCCTATAACCCAACAAAACCCTACGAAAGTATTTCAGCCCTAATTAGCTTAAAGAAAGCGATCAAGGCGCTGCCTAGCAGCCCTTGGACACTGAAGAAGCTTGCGGAAATTGACACATGGGTTGTTAATGCCGCAGGAATTTACCTAGGGGCGACTACGACCCAAGGGACAGTAGCCCTAGGCGAAAAACTGCCTATTAAGACTGAATTTATTGTTCGATCTCCTATTACAGTTGAAAACGTGAAAATTGCCTTTGCGGGGAATGATTCAACCTTCGCAGGTAAAATGGAACCTTACAAAAAATATCCATTTGCGCGTAGTATTACGGCCTCCGCGCCCATATCACAACCTTATTGGTTACAGGATGCGAAATCCACGGGACACTTTAACGTGAGTGACCAACAAAAAATAGGTCAGGCAAAAGTAGACCCAGCTTATACCGCGCGTGCATCATTCCTGATCCAAGGAGAAGAATTTACACTCGAAAAGCCCGTGCAGGAATTGATTATCGACCCTGTAAAAGGCGAGATCTTACAGCCTATCGCAGTTACCCCTAAAACCGTGTTTAATCTGAGTTCGAACGTTGTTTTATTGCCAAAAGGCAGCAAAGCCACGAAAACAATTCAAATCTCTATTACAGCCTTAGCACCCATAAAGTCTGGGAAGATAGAGGTGAAGTCAGGGACAACGGTTTTGGCAAACATCCCTTTACAAGACGGAATGAAAGCCGGAGAGAAGCGCGAATGGCCTATTTCTTTTTCAGAAACCACAGCGAAGGACGGCAAAGTATCATCAAATGTACAAGTACATATCTACTCTGGAAACGAGAACTGGATTGATTCTTTATCGCTACAAACCATCGAATACGCACACATTCCTACCCAACGCTATTTCACACCGGTGAACTTAAGCCTCCTACACGTCGACTTCGTAAAAAAGGGGAGTCGCTTAGGCTACATCAAAGGGGCAGGAGATAAAGTACCCGAAGGCTTAAAGCAGATGGGCTATGAGGTCGACTTTCTAGAGGAAAAAGACCTAACGGCCACTAACCTTAAAAAATACGATGTGGTGCTTACCGGCGTGAGAGCTTATAACACGAATGATTTTTGGGGAAATGCCTATCCAGAAATCATGAAATACATCGAAAATGGCGGAAACTACGTGGTGCAATATAACACAGCAAGTTTCATTGGCCCTATGAAGTCGAATATGTCGCCTTATCCGTTGCAAGTGACAAGAGGCCGTATCACGAAGGAAGAGGCAAAGCCAGACTTTTTGCTGCCTACTCATGCACTTTTCAATATGCCGAATAAAATCAGTGAAGCAGATTTCAGCGATTGGGTACAAGAGCGCAGTATTTATACCGCTGAAACAAGTGATCCGCATTTTGAGTTTCCTCTAGGGTTTACTGATCCAGGTGAATCGCTTAACAAAGGAAACATTGCCATCACTAAATACGGAAAAGGTCAATTCATCTACACGGGTCTTGTTTTCTTCCGAGAAATACCGGCTGGCGTACCTGGTGCCTACCGTTTATTTGCCAACCTATTAGCTAACCCCAATTCTAAATGAGAATTCTCTTTATTGCCTTAGTACTATTTGCCTTTACCGCGAATGCACAACAACCTCTTATCCGAAAAGATAAAATTACGATCGCGCGAGATTCTTATGGTGTACCCCATATTTTCGCGCCCACAGATCCGGAGGTTGCTTATGGCTTAGCCTATGCGCATTCAGAGGATGACTTTAAGACGATTCAAACGTTGATTTTAACAGGAAAAGGCAAGTTAGGAACCTATCTAGGCAAAAAAGGAGCACCGGTGGATTTTGTGTTCGGCTTACTGAATACTCGCAAAGTTGTAGACCAGCAGATCAAGTCCATGGATCCACGCTTCTTGCAATTAGTGCAGGGTTATCTGATGGGTCTTGAGGCTTATGGAAAAGCCCATCCATCAGAAGTTCTGAATAAACACATTTTCCCAATTGCTTTAGAGGATTACATCGCGACAACGATGTTCTCTGTAGCCATCTTTTGTGGTGTGGATAAGACCTTGCCAAAAATTCTCGATGGCTCGATCCCCTCGCTTCCTGGCTTTACCGGAGAGGGAAGTAATGCCTTTGCCATTAAAGGCTCGAAATCTGCCACTGGAGAGCCGATGTTAGTTATCAATGCGCATCAACCTATCGAAGGGGCTACGGCCTTCTACGAGGCACACGTGCAATCTGAGGAAGGTTGGAACATCTTAGGAGGATTATTCCCTGGTGGTCCATTAATCTTCCACGGCACTACGCCTAATCTCGCGTGGGCGCATACAGTAAACTTTCAAGACAAAATCGACGTCTATCAGTTAAAGACAGACAAAGCACATCCCGGTCAATACGAGGTGGATGGCGAATGGTTGCCTTTAACGAAAAGAAAGATAAAGCTTCAGATCAAAGGAATTCCTATTCCAGTATCCAAGATGGCGTATGAATCGATCTATGGCCCTACGGTAAAATCACCTAAAGGAGAATATTTCTCCATCCGCCTTCCGTCTCTGATGGATGCAGGTGCTCTCCAGCAATGGTATGCGATGAATCGTGCCACGAACTTCACCGAATTCAAGGCGGCGCTGAACCAGAATCACCTACCCATGTTTAACATTATGTACGCTGACAAGGAAGATAATATCTTCTATATCTCGAATGGGAAGATGCCCTACCGCAACCCTGATTATAACTGGGCCTCCACAATCCCGGGAAATACGCGCAAGACACTTTGGGACAAATTCAAGCCGCTTAGTGCCTTACCTCAACATTTGAATCCTGCATCCGGTTATTTATTCAATACGAATCACTCGCCTTTTATGGCGACGGCGGTTAACGAGAACCTAAATCCGGCGAATTTTGACAAATACGACGGCTATGAGACCTACCATAACAACCGTTCACAGCGAGCGAAAGAATTGATTGACTCCTACGACAAAATAGGCTGGGAGGATTTGAAGCGCATTAAATTCGATGGCCAATTACCGGCGAAAATTTTATATCCCTATGGATACGATGCTTCTATACTATTTACCCTAGATGCCTCTAAATACCCTGCTTTGGCAACAGTTATCAAAGGATTGAAAGAATGGAATCACATCACCAATATCGAGAGTGTAGGCGCATTGTATTATAATGTCGCTTATTACGGGGCCGCTAAAATCCGTAAAAATGCGTCAAAGGATCCCTTAACAGAGACGGAAGCCGTTGAACTAGCGCAATACGTTCACGATTTCCTAATGAAGCATTACGGTCGTTTAGATGTGACGCTAGGGGAGTTCCAACGCCTGAAAAGAGGGGATCAAGATTGGCCACAAGCCGGTATGCCGGACGTGTTAGCGGCGGTGATGTCTGAGCCTTTTGGAGAATCAAAGCGCAAGATGATTAGCGGCGATGCCTATATTGGTTTTGTTAAGTTTCCAAAGGATGGTGGTTTGCCATTAATTGAGACGGTAAATACCTTCGGGGCAAGTTCTCATCCGGAATCTAAGCACTTCGCTGATCAACGTGAATTATACCAAGCGCAGAAAACGAAGCGCATGACTTTGGACAAAGCCGAAGTATTGAAAAATGCCGAACGTATTTATCAGCCTGAATAGCTTACAATAGAAAATCAGGATCTTTATAGGCAGGGGCAGGGTATTTATAAAATCCTTCCCC
>CAJCBY010000429.1 GCA_903960725.1 uncultured Cytophagaceae bacterium
CAAATGAGCCTTGGCCGAAAAATACTCTAGTTGGGTGGTTTAAAGCTTTGGACGCTTCAATTAGATCCATCGCGAATAGCCTCCATGAAAATCAACTTATTTTCCGCAGGGGTGATCGAGGGTCTTTTCAAATTCTCATCGCAGTCAGTGTTCACCAGGATTTCAAGAAACTTGGTGCCATTTAAAGTTGCAAAGCGTCTGAGTTCGTGGATTAAGCCGACTTCATCCTTTACTTTTGTTGTTACCGAGTAACCACAGGACTTGGCAATTCCACTTAAATCGATCTTCTTTGCGACTGTGGGCTGATTGCCGACTGAACCATGTACACCGTTATTAATCACAATGTGCAAGAAATCTTTATTCTGAATATCGGCATTTACGGGCATTGCCCCTAGATGCATGAGTGCTGCACCATCGCCATCGATGCACACTATTCTTTTTTGTGGTTGGGAAACCGCTAATCCTAAAGCTATCGAGGAGGCGTGACCCATGGACCCAACCATCATAAAATCATTTCTAAATTTATTAGAAGTTCTGGTTCTGATGTCGAAAAGCTCTCTAGTAATAAAGCCTGTAGAGGAAACAGTAAAACTCTCTTCAGGTAAATTCTCTAGCAATACCTCAATTGCGCGTGAACGACTCATGGGATAATCATCTAAATTCTCTTTCAATGGGACCTCTGCACTAAATGTGTCTTTAGATACCAAGACAACCACCGGCCTAGACTCCGTTATTGTCGTATTTATCGCTGATTGCAATGTCTCCAAAAAATCTGAAGGTTTCAAAGCGTGGAAATATGGAATGTCGAGTGCGTGCAACAATTCCTTCATGATTCTGCCTTGCTTGCGATGTTGGACCTCATCTGATGAATCGGGCTCCCCGCGCCAGCCAACTAAAATCAGCATTGGGATTCCAAAAACACTGGGGTCGGCTAGGGACAGGAGAGGATTAATTGCATTCCCAAATCCAGAATTCTGCATATAAACACAGGCTGGCATGCCGGTTGCAAGGTACCTTCCCGCTGCAACTCCTATCGCGTTTCCTTCATTTGCGGTAATTACGTGCTCATTTTCCTCTTTATCTGTTTCGATGAAAGAGCAAAAGTCTTTTAATAAGGAATCAGGAACCCCAGTGTAAAAGTTAATTCCATTTTTGTGAAGTTTGTCGAAAACCCCTTCAATATCTACTCTCATTTTGTTCCAGGGATGAGTTCCAAAATATCTTTAATGTTCATCATTTCTGAATCAGCTTCTAATGATCTCCCGTTTTCTAGAATGAGATTGGCGGTCTTTAGCATGGCGGGGTACGCCGCTCTCAGAAGCTGGTTGGCATAAATAACAATGTTTACGCCGGCTTCCAACAACTGATTCTCTCTTACTTTATTGTATGTAGAAGGAACAGCCACTAATGGAACTTTATTGTTTAATTCCTTGTATCGTAAACAAAATTCAAGCACATCATCACCAGATGCACTACGGCTACTAATCATGATTCCGTCCGCCCCGGCCTCAATATATTTTTCGGCGCGAAGAATTGCGTCTTCGATTCCTGC
>CAJCBY010000430.1 GCA_903960725.1 uncultured Cytophagaceae bacterium
CTCCTGGGCTCGAACCAGGGACCCCATGATTAACAGTCATGTGCTCTAACCAACTGAGCTAAGAAGGAATATTGTTCCTATTGGGACTGCAAAAATAGGGGGCTAAATCATTAAATGCAAGATAGCCCCCTGTTTTTTTTGATTTTATTTCTTGTCTGCGGCCTTTTCTGCTGCTTTCGGATCCTTCTTCTTCACTAAGTCTCCTTCTTTCAGCTTCTTAGCAACTGTCGCATATGGCCCAGAAATGATCTCTTGTCCATCTTTCAGCCCGTTCACGATTTCGATATTTTCGAAGTCAGAGATGCCCGTTTTCACTTGGATCATTTTCGCTTTGCCTTTCTCCATCACGAACACCACTTCTTTCGTGTTTTCCTTGCGTTTCTTCGCTTCTAAGGCGTCGTTTGAGTTCGTTGCAGTCATTGCGCCCTCTTCTTTCTTTTCGCCCTCAGAAGACGGCGCACCGATCTCGCGAGTCGTTACAGAAGATAAAGGCACTGTAGCAATATTTTCTTTTCTATTGGTCAAAATCTCCACAGACGCCGTCATTCCAGGCTTTAACGGATAAGACAATTTGCCTTTAATTAAATCTGCATAAGACGAACGCAATACACGAATCTTCACTTCAAATTCCGTTACCGCATCATTTGATACAGCAGACGCTCCACTTGAATTAGCTGAACTTGCTATTTCATATACTACTCCTTTGAACTTACGCTCGCTAGATGAGAACGCATCCACGTCGATCAATACCGTATCGCCTAGGCTGACACGTGTGATATCATTTTCATTTACGTTCACACGCACTTCCATTTTGTTCAAGTTCGCGATGCGTAACATTTCGGTACCCGCCATTTGTGAAGTACCTACCACACGCTCCCCTAATTCTACGTTTAACTTCGAGATGATGCCGCTTTGAGGAGCATAAATCGTTGTTTTTGTTAAATTCGTTTTAGCCTCTTTTAATGCCGCTTCAGATGATTTAACATTATAGTTTGCTGCATTCACATTTGCTTTTGCTGCCTCTAAATCTTGTTTTGCTACCGTATAAGCAGATAAAAACTGGTCAAAATCCGCATCAGAGATTACTTTGTCCTTGTGCAATTTCGCGTTGCGATCGTAATCAATTTTAGCTTTTGATAAACGTGCATCGCTTTGGGCTAACACCGCTTTACTTTGTTCCATGTTTGCCTTCGTCGCATTCATTTGCGCTTCTGCACGAGCTAAAAGAGACACATAGTTATCTGGACGAATCTTTAATAATTCTTGACCAGCCACAACTGAATCGCCTTCCGCTACGTTTAAAGAAACAATCTCCCCAGAAACATCCGGTGATAATTTAACCTCTACCTCCGGTTGGATCTTTCCAGATGCACTTACCTTTTCAATGATCGTCGAACGAGACACCTTCGCGAACTCTACTTCTGTAGGCTCGACCTTCCCGATCCACTCCATTTTTTTGGCTAGAAATAATCCTCCAAAAATCAATACCACCGCGCCTCCGATGATCATCCAAGTCCGCTTACTGTTGTTGTTAGTTGCCATAATTGTTTCGCTTTGCGAAAGTCCGGAGTCGTATTGCTGCGCAATAGTCCGAAGTCGCACTTATTTAATTATAATTTATTTAAACCTAATA
>CAJCBY010000431.1 GCA_903960725.1 uncultured Cytophagaceae bacterium
ATCGAATCAGCTCACGACGTGTCAGATGGTGGTTTATTAGTGACATTAGCTGAATCGTCCTTCCCTCGTGGTCTTGGATTCAATGTAACTTCGGATGCGGCAGTTCGCCAAGATGCATTCTGGTTCGGCGAGGCACAATCCCGTGTGGTGGTTTCAGTGGATGCTGAAAAGAAAGCTTCGTTCGAATCTGCTTTAAAAGCACATGGAGTTCAATTCTCTGCACTAGGAACTGTTCAGGGAACGGATATGGTGGCGGATGGAGCTGTTTTGAGCTCTGTGGCTGCTGCGTATCAATCATTTGATACAGCACTAGAAACTGCTTTAATGAAATAAGTAAAATGAGCCGCTATCTACTCGCTTTTTCGTACGATGGCGGCTCTTTTCATGGCTACCAAATTCAGCCGAACGCAACGACGGTTCAGTCAGTTTTGCAGGATAAATTAAGTTTATTGTTAGGGGAAGCCCTAGAAATCGTTGGAAGTTCTCGCACTGACACGGGTGTACATGCCCACCAGCAGTTTGCCCACTTCGATTTACCAGACGGGAAAAAAGTAAAAGAAAACTGGGTATTTCGGTTAAATCGTATGTTGCCGGAATCCTTAGCAGTGCAAGGGATTTACCAGGTGGCAGATGATTTTCACGCGCGATTCGCGGCATTGTCGAGAACCTACGAATATAGGATTAGCCCGGCGAAAAGCCCTTTTAATTCAGCCTATGCCTATCGTTTCGGTGTTGATTTAGATGTAGACTCTATGAATGAGGCAGCGTCTTTGTTTTTTCAACACACAGATTACCAGTGTTTTTCGAAAGTAAAAACGGAAGTAGCCACGTTTGAATGTACCATTATGCAGGCTTCTTGGGCGTGGCGAGGGGAAGAATTGGTATTTACCATTCAGGGAAATCGCTTCTTGCGTGGCATGGTTCGTGCGGTCGTGGGAACTTTGTTAGAAGTAGGGCAGGGACGTTTAAGCAAAACTCAGTTGCAAGAGATTTTAGACTCAAAAGACCGTTGCAAGGCGGGTCGAGCCGTACCAGCTCACGGATTACATCTGTTAGAAGTGGAATATCCGGCGGCTATTTTTGGCGCCAAATGTGCAGGATAACATCCAATAAGGTCGCAGCTGATTGTACTTTGATTTTATTCGGCTTGTAGTTCAAGCCTTTTAGATTGTACTTACTAATCCAGATTTCTTTGAAGCCTAGTTTTTCTGCCTCAGCAATTCGCTGATCTATTCGCGTGACCGAACGTAATTCTCCACCTAATCCTACTTCTGCGGCAAAACAGATGGACGAGTCGATAATTTTATCCTCGTAAGAAGATACTAAGGACATGCAAGTAGCTAAATCCAAAGCTGGATCATCTACCCGTATTCCTCCCGTGATATTTAAGAAAACATCTTGCGTTGCAAGTTTATAGCCCCCTCTTTTCTCCAAAACGGCGATTAACATACTTAGACGTTTTCCGTCGTATCCGTTAGCGGTTCTTTGGGCATTACCATAAGAAGATGCGCTCACTAAGGATTGGATTTCTACTAATAGTGGACGATTTCCTTCCATTAGGGTACCGATGGCGATGCCAGAGGAAGGTTCGTCGCGTTGTGATAAAAGTATCTCAGATGGATTAGTGACAGGCCGTAAACCACTTCCTAACATCTCATAGATACCTAATTCGGACGTAGATCCGAAGCGGTTTTTTGTCGTTCGCAAAATGCGGTAAATCATGTGGCGATCGCCTTCGAACTGTAAGACGGTATCCACTAGGTGTTCAAGGACTTTAGGGCCGGCAATAGAACCTTCTTTGGTAATATGACCTACTAAGAAGATGGGCGTGCCACTTTCCTTCGCGAATCGCATTAATTCCAATGCACATTCCCGAATCTGTGAAACGGAACCAGGTCCTGATTCGATTTGATCTGAAAACAGCGTTTGTATCGAATCAACAATGATTAATTCTGGCTCAAGGTCAACTAGGTGCCTAAAAATGGATTGCGTATTGGTCTCTGTGAGAATATACAAGGAGTCAGATTTCGCAGCTAAGCGATCTGCTCTCAGTTTGATTTGTTGTTCGGATTCCTCGCCTGTCACGTATAAAACACGTGTTTGGGTTAAGGAAAGAGCTACTTGAAGTAAAAGTGTCGATTTCCCGATACCCGGTTCTCCACCGATTAAGACTAAGGAGCCAGGAACGATTCCTCCGCCTAGGACGCGGTTGAATTCGGGATCCGAGCAGGTTAGTTTAGGTAGGTTTTCGAAGCTTACTTCATTCAATAATTTCGGCTTCGCGGCTGA
>CAJCBY010000432.1 GCA_903960725.1 uncultured Cytophagaceae bacterium
CAAACAATGGAAAGCAAAAAATGTCCAGGACTCTTCTTTGCAGGTGAGGTCATGGACATTGATGGCGTTACGGGTGGATTCAATTTCCAATCCGCTTGGACGACGGGTTATATTGCCGGAAAAAGTGCAGGACTACTTTAATATATCCTGAATAATCTTTACGTGGTGAACTGTATGCAGCACTAAAAATGGTATAACATCTTTCTTTTTCGTATCCCCAAAATAAGGATGGGAAAAATAATGCCCCGCTCCTACTGACTCAAATGCCATTACAATAGTGCGACAACGATCAATATGATTTTGAAGTGATTCAGCAGTAAATGTATCTGGCGTAACAAATTTAGGTGCTCTCGATTTACCTCTAGGGATTTTTCCACGCCAAAAAATCAAATACTTAATGGGGCGAAAACTCCATTTGTATTTCGAGGGATCTGATTTCGTTACACCCTCTATCACAGAGGTAATAACTAATAAACTATGCTCAATTTGCCAGCCCACAGATGACGAAGAAACCATTTCATTTCTAGCTTCTAACTGCGGAATATAAGACGCTAATTCGTCTATGAGATTAAGTAGTTTTTGCATAAGGCAAGGTATTAATTTTTTCGGTTTTGTAATAACCTGAGGTTCCTAGGGAGGTTAAGATACCGGCTTTGGCCAAATCCAAAAAGCCATCCTCCTCCAGCATTCCAGCCTGAACATAGGCTGCCTGCAATGATCCAATAACTAAAAAAGTGTTATTCAATTCAATAGGCATCAGCTGCTCGAATTTCAGCACATACTGAACGGGGGACTCTGCCACAAATGGCACAACACATCCCTCTTTAAATTCCTCCGTCAGACCCGTCATCTCAAATTCTGAAACCCCATCAGGATATTTAGCACTCGTCTGATGCGCCTGTTTGTAAATCGATTCAGTGACTAAATTGACCGTGTAAAATCCTGTTTCCTGGATGTTTTGGATGGTATGAGGAGCTGCAGATAAAGGACGGTTTATAAATCCAATCAAAGCAGGATCGGCTCCTAAATGAACAATGTTACTGAAGACAGCCAAATTTGAAATACCTTGTCCGTTTACCGTTCCGATCAATGATAAGCTCTTAAAGCCACTCAGAGAGTTGATAAAATTAGCACGGGTGAAACGATCCCAAGTTTGGAGTTCAGAAAGTGAAAAATGTTTGCTCATAAAGGTAGAAGTGACTTAAATCACTTTTTGTGGCTTAAAGATAGGCTACATTTGACTAAACAAATAACAACACCATGAAAACGCAAGAGATTTTTGTAGAAAACATCAAATGTGCCGGATGTATGACCAGCATCAAGCATGCACTATTAAAAATAAAGGGTATTGAAAAAGTAGAGATTGATAAGGAGGCAGAAAAGATCAGCTTAATGGGTCATAAGTATGAGCTAAGCGAGGTTCTCGATTCGTTAAATGGGATGGGATATCCTCAAAAAGGAGATAACACGCTATTCAAACAAGCCAAATCCTATGTCAGTTGTGCGATAGGGAAAATGAGCTAATCATTTATGCTATAAAAAAGGCCCTTCTCGCAAAGGGCCTTTTCATTTATAGCAGTGATGTATTACCGAGCGATTAAGCTGTAGAGCTCTGCATCTTGCTGCGGTTTCACTTCACACTTGTTATCAAAGTGCATCGTGGCAGTATTTGCCGAATCAAACGTAGGCCAAGCTGGAAGACCTTTGTGACCTGGATTTCCTGTTTTGGCAAAATTAAGCCAAGACGAGCTCATACGATCCGCTAACACATAGGCTTCTTTCCCGCCACCTGTCATCTCCTCGCACCGCGCGATATTGTTGAAACAGAAAGGTAATTCCATGCAGTGGAAAGCTTTGTATTTGCCATCCATCACAGGCGATTGCCATGTCATTAAATACATATAAACAGGAGCCGCATTCAAGGCTGCTTTCTCTTTTGCCTGAACCACCGCACCTGGACGGAACATTACGTCTACATCCATTAAGTCGGATGGCTTCGTGTCATTCGGATAGGCTTTTTTTACGGCCGCTTTAAATGCCTCCGCTTTATCGCCATAAGTTCTTTTGATATACGCATCTACTTGTTCAGCTGTTGCATCAGACATTCCCGTCATGATGGAAGGCATAAATTCGTTCTTCACCGTTCCAATTAACAAAGGCACATCTTTCGATAATTCGAATGCCTCCTTCGAGAACAATTGGTAAGGCAATAAGTCGCCGTCTACGGACGGGCCCCAGCTCAGGCCAAAACCAACTCCCGGCTTCCCTGCAGCTTTCATTTGGGCTGCTATGTTTGCTAAGGCTTTCTTTCCAGCATTTGCTAACACGGGATATGGAATCGTCTGTAAGCTGTCTACTTTTGCTGCTGGGATGTTTAACGCTTTCAAGACTTCGGCTGTGATGCTTTGAGTCGTTGCTTTGTCTAACATGTTTGAGCGGAAAGAGCCACTTTGGTTAATCGCCTTGCTGAATAAACCCTTTGCTGAGGGCATCGCCATCAAGGTATTTACTTTTGCGCCACCGCCGGATTGACCGAAGATGGTAACGTTTTTCGCATCACCCCCGAAAGAGCCGATGTTTTCTTTTACCCACTCTAACGCCGCACGCATATCCAATACGCTGTTGTTTGCCGAGTATTTGTATTTCTCGCCGTAAGCCGATAAATCTAAATAACCCGTAATGTTCAAGCGGTGTGAAATGGAAACGACTACGACGTCCCCTTTTTTGGCCAAATTCTCTCCATCATACGAAGGTAATTCAATCGCCGAGCCAGCAGTGAATCCACCACCGTGAATCCAGAACATGACCGGACGCTTCTTGCCATCATTGATGCCTGGCGTCCACACGTTAATGCGCATACAATCCTCATTCGTAAAACCCCAGTTGTGGTTGAATACGAATTCTGATTCGTCCTGAATCTGAGTTGTCTCGTCAATTAAAGGCGAAACAGGACCATAAGACATGGACGAACGAACGCCAGCCCAAGGTTTTGGCTTGTGCGGTGCTTCAAAACGAGCCGCCTCCGCATACGGAATTCCCTTGTAGGTATAGATGCCACTGTGGACATAACCGCGCACTTTACCCGCATCCGTCGCCACAATAGCGACATCTTTACCGGTAGTGATTTGTGCCTTCAAGCTTATAGAAGCTAAAATCAGTGCACAGGAAAAGAATAATTTTTTCATCTTATTAGTTTTTATAGAATTTGTCTAAGAACTCATAACGGGCATCATCCGTCGCCTTGATTGCTCTAGATTCAACATCAATCACCATCACACCGGGCTCCTTGTCTTGTGGAGCAGCTGCAGGCCAGTTTGCCAAAGTTCCCCCGTTCGGATTCCCCGTCTTAATGAAGTTCGCGAAAAAGCCGAACATCGTTTTAGACACTGTATAATCATCCGCCGTGAAAGCGTAATCCTTAATCAAGTGCAAGTTGCCCATGCAATATTCAATCTCACAGGCGTGAGGGGCTCCCACCGCTGGACGAGGTTTCGGTGCATTGGGATCAGCCTTCACTGTTCCCCCAGCTAAACCTGACGCAACTGACTTGTCCACTAGTGGAGCGCGGTGGCGTGAATATAAATAACGGTATACCGGTTGCGTTGAATTCTTGCGATGTAAATCGAACCATTTCCAAGTACTGTAAGAGATAAAACGATCCGCCGCTAATGCGGTAGCCGAACGCTCGATCACATCCTCCGTTCCCGATGGATATAATTTCAATACCGTCTCATGGTCTGCCGGATAGGCTTCTTTTACCTTTGCCACATAATTATCATGCGTATACGGTTTGCCTTGCATAAAAGCTCCTCCCGGAATTTCAGCTGAGTTCCAACCTAATAAAAGTGGAACCATCGATTGCTGTTTTGCATTGAATAATTCAGGTAAGGTTTTTGGCAAAAAATAACCATCTACTACCGTAGAGAAACTCATGGTACGTGTTTCTTGTGCAATCTCAAATAACTCTCGAGAAGACATGGCACGTAAATCTTTCAAAGACTTCGCTCCTGCTTTTTCCGCAAAAGCTACCCCTATTTTCTCTGCTTGTGCTAATGGGATAGGGGACATGGTCGGATTAATTCCAGCACCACTTTCTCCGATCGCTCCGGCGATTAAGCCCTTAGATAGCGGTGAAGCCATTTGGACAGATACCGACGCAGAACCTGCTGATTCACCAGCAATGGTCACTTTAGACGCGTCCCCGCCAAAAGCAGCGATATTCTTCTTCACCCATTGCAAGGCTAAGTTTTGGTCTAAATAACCATAGTTTCCAGACGCCTTATAGGATGCCTCCGCTGATAATTCCGGGTGAGTGTAGAAACCAAAAAGGCCTAAACGGTAGTTCACCGTCACGACTACAATTCCTTGCTTCGACATCGCCTCGCCATCATAACGTGGTTCCGATGCATCCCCTGCGAATAATCCACCTCCATAGAAATAAACTAAAACAGGCAAGTTTTTCGTGTTTCTTTTTGCAGGAGACCAAACGTTCAGATATAAACAGTCTTCGCTTAATCCCGCAGAACGAGATCCCATGTCTCCGAATACAATCGCCTGAATAGGACGTGGGCCAAAGGCTTTCGTTTTCTTCACTCCTGACCAAGGTTCAGCTGGAACGGGTGCTTTCCAACGTAACTCTCCTACCGGTGGTTTAGCAAAAGGCACGCCAAAATAAGTCTGAATTCCCGTTTGGGTATTGTAATCACCTTCGATGATTCCTGATTCGATTTTCGCCTGAACAGGCATCTTAAAATCAGTCTGTGCAAATGTGCTGGACGCAATTAGTCCGAGCAGGCAAGTAAGTTGCCAGATTCTTTTCATGTTAAATAGGTTTATTGTCAATAATTGATACAATAATAA
>CAJCBY010000433.1 GCA_903960725.1 uncultured Cytophagaceae bacterium
GAGAAAAATATCGCGACGAAGCTCGCCGCCGCCATCCAGCGCATCGACTCGTTTTGCTCTTTTTCTTGCATGGTATCAAACAAATGATCTAACACCTCTGTTTGATTTTTCCACTGTAGGCCTTGAAGTACCTGCAATTGTTCGTCTAATGGGTCCTCTTTCATTTCAATTCTTTTTTAATGTTTTCTTTCGCCCGACTGACGAGCGATTCTATAGCTTTGATACTTAAGTTCATCAATTCACTTGCCTCTGCATACGACATTTCATCTAATTTTATCAGCGTAAAGGCGACGCGTTGGTTTGGATTTAATCGGTCAATGGCGCGGTAAAGTGATAGCGCTTTTTCTTTATTTTCTAATTGAATATCCGGGTGGAGTTCCGTGGACTCATAGCTTTTGGATTCGTTTGGCATCCACCAGGGCAATAATTCCCGCAACTGCGCTCGTCGTTTTTCTTTTCGTAGCTTTTCCAAAGCCTTGTTTATCGCAATCCGAATAATCCACGTACTCAACGAAGATTGACCCTTAAAGGATTTGACCGACTCATACACCTGAATGAATGTCTCTTGACACACATCCTCTGCTTCCTCTCGGTTCCGTAGAATCTGCATGGCGTGATGGAAAACCCGGCCTTGGTATTCTTTTACCAAAGCCCGGAAAGCCACCTCGTCACCCGAAATCAAATCCCTAATTTCCCGATCCATCATTCAATCATACCTTAGATGTTTCTGCTTTCCAAATTCTTCGGTTGAAATAAAAATATTTTTTAGCCGAAGGAATTCTAGACACGATGCATCTAAGAACAAAAAAGGAAAACCTCATGTTAAGCAAATCCATTAAAATAATCTTCTGCTGTTTATTATTAACAGCTTGTTCACAATCGGAAGATATTAGCCCATCTAATGCCACTGACGTCATTTTAGAGGTTGACCCTACGCTTTTTATCCCAGCAGGTTTAGTGGGAACCATCACTAAAGTAGAAAAAACACTTTCAAATGGTACGACCACGATGTGTTATAAAATCACTACTTCTAAAACACCTACGGATCATGTCATGGGCCCTTGGTGTCCCACTAATGCGACGGATGATGCTAGTAAGGGGGGGCTTTGGTTTGAAAAAGGGAATATCTATGATGTGGATGGAGCGTTTGTGAAAAATTTGGCCACTTTTTATAATGATTCAAAATGGAATCTAATTAGAAGCGACGGAACCATTAAAGTGACAAACACTAAAGAAGCTTGCCAGGCTGCTGCACGTCCTGACGTAGATCCACAATACAATAATTATTGCGTGGAATGCCAGCCCA
Source organism: uncultured Cytophagaceae bacterium (assembly GCA_903960725.1). Lineage (GTDB taxonomy): Bacteria > Bacteroidota > Bacteroidia > Cytophagales > Spirosomataceae > Aquirufa. The sequence goes on from CAJCBY010000433.1 coordinate 1,307, forward strand.
CTTATTTCTCTAACATTAAATTAACTTATTATATTCCTGTTAAACCGATTAAAACGAACGGGACAACAACCTTAGGTGGCGGCGCTCCGGGCGGTATGGTAGGAGTCGCTTTTAACGGAATTAATTTTGATCCACCCGCACCTACGCAAGCTATTTTGGGCGCTTATACCTTGGCTCCGATGGATGACGCGGGCGGTCACGTCAATGGGGCAACGGGCTATCATTACCATGCCGCTACTGGGAAAAGCAAGAAAGTAGAACAGGTGGATGGTCACGCTGCGAGGATAGGGTATGCGATGGACGGTTTTGGGATGTATGAACTACTGGATAAAACGAATAAAGAACCGACAGATTTAGACGCTTGCCGCGGACATTATGACACGACCAGGGGTTATCATTATCATGTGGCCAAAGCAGGAAGCAACAGTTTCATTGGTTGTTTTCACGGTGCGCAAGGAAGTGTTGAAATAACGACAAATTAATGCGTACCCTACTGATTTTGCTGTTTTTTTTGCCGCTGGGCGTTTTTGGACATAGTCCACAAATCTCCACATTTGCACTTGTTCGAGACTCGAAAGGGCAGTGGACCGCGCACGTTAGTGCGTCGTTAGAGGCATTTGAAAGTGTGCTGGGGAACAAAAAATTTAGCTCCGCTGAAGCCTTTCAAAAAGAGTTAATTCAGCAGGTCAAAAGCGCCATTAAAATCAAGTCGGGGGTTCTACAATCGGTAACGCTAAACGATGGCCAATGTCATTTAGGCCACCAAACGGATTTGAAATTTACGTTGATTGGTTTGCCCAGGGATGCAGCTACTATTTCTGTGGAAAATGAGTTCTTTAAAGAAATGAACAGCCACTTGATGGTATTTAAAGTGATTGATGGAGCCACAGAATCGAATCAATTCGTACTGCAATCTTCGAATCATTTTTCAGCTCAGGCGCACATTCAGCCTACGGGTATCACAGTAGATTCTGAGCAGGCGTTTAACTATTATTATCTCCTTTTTATTGCTCCTATTGTATTACTTCTCTTACTTAAATATCCCATGAAAAAATCCATCAGCGTAGTCACGTTAGCCACGTTATTTTTCGCCTGTTCTACAGATGATTCTACTATTACTCCAGCTGCCTCATCAGCTGAAGTTCCAGCCGTATATAAGAAAATCTATGGCGCATCTAGTGTGACGAGTGATGGGACGACCATTTCCATCAAAGTAAACGGGTTGCCGGATCATAAAAGCCCTTATTATGCAACGAACAATAGTCTATATCAGTCGTATTCCGGGCTTACTTTTGGGGGATATAATTTTGAAAAAAATCCGAATTCCATTATCGAACAATCGGCTACTTTCAAAATTCCTGTTAACCCTGTAATGGCAACAAATCATGCAGCAACACCTTTAGGTCCCATCGGTATTGCTTTAAATGGCGTACCATTTTTTAATCAATATGCCGGCCCGAACAATCAAGAATTAAAGGGAGAAATGGCGGGATTTGATCAGTTTTATGGTCATCCACAAAACTCGGGGGTATACCACTACCACGTGGAACCATTGCACCTTACAACCGTTAAGTCTACTAAATCCGGCCTAATGGGATTCCTTCTAGACGGATTCCCGGTATATGGACCGCAAGAAGAAACGGGTTCTGCGGTGACGAATGCAAATTTAGATGTGTACCATGGACATAGC
>CAJCBY010000434.1 GCA_903960725.1 uncultured Cytophagaceae bacterium
TCGCTGCCGCTGATACCGTACATCTTCAGCTTGCTAATATGGACATCCTCATTTCCGTCTACTCCCCTAATCAAAAAATCAAAGCCGCTGAAGTTGCCCAGCAAATAAGCCCTCTTTTAAAGGCTCAATTAAAGTACCTAGGAGGCAAATTCCCGGTAAATAATTATGCATTTCTGATTGTGATGTCGGCACATCTGAAAAATGGGAGTTATGGTGCATTAGAACATGCGCAATCCTCGTTTTATTATCTACCTGAAGACTCCATTCAGGTGATGGGGCCGGTCATTCAAGACGTGAGTGCACATGAATTTTTCCACATTCAAACTCCGCTGAATCTACATTCAAAAGAGATTGGTTCCTTTGATTTCCAAAACCCTCAAATGTCAGAGCACCTTTGGCTATATGAAGGTCTTACAGAATATGCCGCGCACCACATGCAATTACAAGGCGGCTTAATTACGCTCACGGAATTTTTAAACCGAATGACGGAGAAGTACCGTGCCAGCAATTTTAGCTTTGACAACTCGATTCCCTTCACAAAAATGAGCAAAGGGGTTTTGGGAAAATACAAAGACGAATACGGAAATGTGTACCAAAAAGGAGCCCTTATCGGCCTCAGCCTTGATTTATACCTTCGAAGCGAAACCAATGGCCGCTATGGAACTCAGCAGTTAATTAGGGAACTAGCTGCGCGTTTTGGCCCCGAGAAATCTTTTGAAGATGATGATTTATTTCGATTAATTGCGGAGACAAGCAAAGTGAAAGGAATCGAAAACTTCTTATCCACCTATATCAGCGGAAATAAAGCCCTACCCCTAGCCTCTTTGTTACCTAAAATTGGATGTGAATTACGTAGTATAGACGGCCAAAAGGACAAAAACGCCTATTTAGATGCTCTGAAACAAGAATTGAAAGAAGTAAGTAACCCAAGCCCGGCCCAAATACAATTGAGACAGGCTTGGATCAATCATTAGACACTCTGCGCTTCCACTACCGTAATCGCTACCATATTAACGATCTCACGTACCGATGCACCTAATTGCAAAACGTGTACAGGCTTGCGAAGACCTAATAAAATAGGTCCGATGTATTCGATATCTGCCGCTTCTTTCAATAAGTTATAAGCAATATTCGCCGAAGATAAATTAGGGAAGATCAGCGTATTCGCCGTATCATTTCCTAAGGTAGCGAATGGATAGTTCTGCTGTCTCAGCTCCTTATCAAAAGCTAAGTGCGCTTGCATCTCCCCTTCAATTACCCATTCAGGATGTTTCTCCTTTAATATGGAAGTAGCTGCACGCATTTTTAGGGCATCGTCTCCATCAGCTGAACCAAAGTTCGAATACGAAAGCATGGCAATCTTTGGCTTTAAATTAAAGCGTTCTACTGCCTCCGATGTCAACTCCGTAATCTCCACTAAATCTGCCACAGACGGCTGGAAATTAATCGTAGTGTCAGAGAAGAAAAGCGGTCCTTGCTTACTTAATAACAAGTACATACCTGCCACCTTATTCACCCCTGGCTTCTTACCAATAATTTGCAAGGCTGGACGAATCGCATCCGGGTAGTTCTTTGTCAAACCAGAAATAACCCCATCTGCCCTATCTGTCTCTAACATCATCGCGGCAAAGTAATTACTTTTGCGCACCTGCTTTTCTGCCTCCCACTTCGTGAAACCGCGACGCTTGCGTTTCTCGTAGAAGAGCTCAGCAAATTCAGCTAGCAAGCCTGCATTATCCGGATGTTTGAAATCAAAGATCTCGATATCACCTAAATCGATATGATGCTCTTCGCAGATTGCATCAATATTTGCCTTACGACCTAATAGGATAGGTTTAGCGATTCCCTCATCTAATACCTCCCGCACGGCCTTTAATACTTTCAAGTTCTCTGCCTCTGCAAATACAATTCGCTTCGGTTTCGATTTAGCCCGCTTGAGAATGAACTTCATCACTTGATTATCCAAACCTAAACGTTTCGCTAATTGCGTCTCGTAGGCATCCCAATTCTTGATCGGCTTCGTCGCCACACCCGATTCCATCGCCGCTTTAGCGACTGCCATCGAGATGGTGGTTATCAAACGTGGATCTACGGGTTTAGGAATAATATATTCGGGGCCAAAGCTTAACGATTTCTCATTATAGGCCAAATTCACAATATCTGGCACCGGTTTCTTCGCTAGACAGGCTAACGCCTTCGCCGCGGCTAACTTCATCTCATCATTGATCTCAGAAGCACGCACATCTAAAGCTCCTCTGAAGATGAATGGAAAACCTAATACATTATTGACTTGATTCGGAAAGTCTGAACGACCCGTAGCCATAATCAAATCCTCTCTTACTGCCTTAGCTTCCTCATAGCCAATCTCTGGTGTGGGATTAGCCATCGCAAA
>CAJCBY010000435.1 GCA_903960725.1 uncultured Cytophagaceae bacterium
ATCACGTTCTATTTCCCTGAAGTGGATCACGATGCACATGAATTTGGTCCTGAAGATCCGCGCGTTAAACAATCCGTTCAATTTGTTGATCAAGCGATTGCTGATTTAGAGGCGGCGATTGCCCCTCTAGGGTTACCCATTAATTTCATTTTCGTCTCTGACCATGGGATGAAGGAAGTAGACAATGTAAACACCATTAGTAAACCCGCTCCATTGAATACCTCTGCGTTTCAAGTGCCTTGGGGCGATGCCTTGTTACATGTGTATGCTAAAGATCCTTCGAAAATTGATTCCACCTACCAGGAATTGAAAAAGGATACGCGCTTTACGACGTTCCTGTTAGATGAAACTCCAGCGCACTGGCACTACCGCAAAAAAGATGATCGATTTAATCGCCTAGGGGATCTCTTATTAGTGCCAAAACACCCACAAGTATTCAACCTCTCTACGCGCAAAACATCGAAAGGCAAACATGGTTTTGATCCTGAGATGCCCGAAATGCGCGCAAGCTTCCAAGCTTGGGGCCCAGCCATCAAAACGGGAATTAACCTAGACGGTTTTGAGAATGTGAACGTCTACCCCTTTGTTGCCAAAATCCTCGGATTAACCTATGATCCTAAGGCAATAGATGGGAATTTAAAGGTTTTGCAGAAGGCTTTGAAATTTTATTGATTTTTTGCCGTACCCATACCAAAAAATTTATTCTTGACTTTTACTGCTGTATTATAGTTTTTAGCCATCCATTTTTTAATCCAGGACGCATCATCAGCAGGTTTCCAATCCGTAGTCCTTGGTTTCTCGATATGAATTTTATGCTGCGTATAGGCATAAGTCGCAACTGACGTTCTGTAAATTCCAGCTGGAAAATGGGTTTGATCATATCCATGCAAAGTCCAACCTCTAGTTTGTTGAATCACTAATCGATTAAAAGGGACATCCAAAATCGTTTTTTTTCCAGTTCTAGCATCCTCTAGTTTTAATTGCCCTCCATATTCAGGTTTCCAATCTTTATTTAAATACAACAAAAGATTCATATTCCGAAACCAGAGGGTATTGATTGGATGGTAATTAAAATCAGCATGCATATCTAAAAAGGAATTTTTCTTTCCTTGATGTAATCCACCACCATGATTTTTAGGGTCGACAAAAATGGTTTCACAAGCAATAAAACTTAGAAAATCATTCATTTTATTACTTTGAAGATCATCGTTTAGTTCTTTAAAATAAGAACCCAATTCCTTGTAATTTGACTTCTCAAATTTGTTATTCGCAAAAACATAATCTCGGCTTTTATTTTCAAGCTCTGGAACACCTGCATACATAGCAGATAATTTAGCTTCATCACAAATTCCATCTAATACTAGATGTGGAAATGGCTGAGCTGTCAAATATTGCAGACGCAGATTCTCTTTGTGCTGAATTAAATAATCGAAATCAATCATAGAAATAAAATGAAGACTAAAATTACAACAATAGGATTAGAATTTCGATCAAAAAACTTTTATTTCTTGTAGCTAATTCGCCAAATACTACCATTCAAATCATCACTCACAAACAAGGATCCATCCGGCCCCTGTGCTAGGCCACAAGGTCTGTGTTCGATAGGACCCGTCGGTTTTGCCAAATCTTGTCCTGAAAAATTATCCGCAAATATCTCCCAAGGACCCGATGGTTTCCCATTCTTGAAGGGAACAAAAGCTACAAAGTAGCCCTTCTTTAATTCAGCTGATTGGCCATGGAAAGCGATGAATGCGCCATTTTTATAGCGAGCAGGAAAACTACTCCCGGTGTAAAACAACATGTCGTTAGGCCCCATGTGCGCAGGAAATGCCACCACCGGATTCAAAGCATTCTCTCCTCCTGTTTTCTTTCCATCCCCACCATATTCCGGAGCGACTATTTTCTTCTTTTGGATATGATCGTAATAAATATAAGGCCAGCCAGCATCTTCCCCTTCTTTTTTGAATTCATACATCGCTTCTGAAGGAAGCTCTTGGCTTTGTTTTGGCGTGTAATATTGTGGATAAAAATCGTGAAATTGACCTCTTCCGTGTGCCATGGCAAACAAAGATTTTGTCGAATTATTCCAAACAATTCCCACTGCATTCTTTAATCCCGTCGCAAAACGAGTGCCATCTGCAAAACCCTGGTTCAATTTATTTGCATCGAAACGCCAAACACCACCCGCCGAATCCAAAATCGCACACGGATTCATCCCTTTCCCAGTCCCAGGCTCTCTGCACGGATCATTCCAAGAACCAATCGTCACAAAAATATTTTTGCGATCTTGATCAAACGTAAAAGACTTCGCGTTATCCCGACCGTGATCCGGCAAACCATCGACTATCGTTTCGAATTTATTCCAATCAGCCACCTCACCACTTGCATTCAAAGCATAGCGAAATACGCCCTTATTCGATGAAGCGTAGAAATAATCATCGTGAATTGCGATACCCGTACCGGTATAGTTTCCATACATTGTCTGCTCTTCATAGACCCCATCTTTATCCTTATCCTTCAACAAAACGATGCCTTTCCCATCTTTGAATTTGGATAATTTCGCATAGACATCGCCCTGCTTAGAAACAGCTAAATGACGAGTTGAGCCAAGATCTTTTCCAATTTCACTTACATGAAAGCCGACTGGCACTTTTATTTCTTGGGCAAAAATGAGAGAGGGTGCTACTAAGCACAGAGTAAGAATTTTCTTCATGGTATTTAAATAGGTTGTTTAAAGATAGAAGAAAAAATAAAAAAGACCTGCACTTTCGTACAGGTCTTTTAAATTCAGTGGTCGCGTAGGGATTCGAACCCCAAACCTTCTCATCCGTAGTGAGATGCTCTATCCAATTGAGCTACGCAACCATTGCCCTTTCGGGATTGCAAAGGTAGAATTTCTTTGGTAAAATGAAAAACTATCGTCTAAAATTTTCTGAAAATTATTTCCCCTTGAAGTGAGGAGCCCTTTTCTGCATAAAAGCCATCACACCTTCTGCGAAGTCTTCACTGTGTCCCAGAATCGTTTGCTCGTCAGCCTCAGAGGCTAGTGTAGCTGCTAAATCCTGATTATAAGCTCTTTGTAAACTACGCTTCATTAATGAAATTGCTAAGGTTGCTTTTTTCGAAAAGGCCAAAGCCACCTCTTGCACTTTTGACTCCCATTCTGCTCCTGAAACAATCTCAGCCACTAAACCAATCTCTTTCGCTTCTTGCGCTCCTACCTTCCTACCTGTAGTCGCTAAATCAAAAGCGCGGTGATAACCGACTGATTGCATTAAAAAGGCAGTAGAACCCGCGTCCATGGCTAATCCTATTTGGACAAATAATTCAGAGAAATAGGCGTCCTCGTGCGCGACGATATAATCGCAGGCTAAGGCTAAACTACAGCCCGCTCCTGCTGCCACCCCATTAATCGCACCAATCACGGGTTTATTTAAACCGCGCAATGCAATGATCATCGGGTTATACGTTGAGCGCAACACATTACCTAAATTAGGATCGCTCACACCTGATTTTAAGTCGGCACCCGAACAAAAGGCTTTCCCCTCTCCCGTGATGACTAAAACACGCACCTCGTCGTCAATTTGCGCAGCTTCGGCCACTTCCCTGATTTCGTGAATTAATCCTGCGTTCAAGGCATTATAAACCTCAGGACGATGTAAAGTCAAAGTCCAGATGGGACCGTTTCGGTGGAGCTTTAAAAAATTCATGGTAAAAATGGTGAATGGTATATGGTAAATGAAAGGAGAATGGTAAATGGTGAGTGGTAAATGGTGAAGGAAGGAATCTATTACGTATTCAATTTTATGTTTTGCTTAACTGTTATTAAAATTATAGTAATGATATGCAAAATATCGTTGGCTTCTTTCAATGGTAGAAATAATTGTTCTACCGAGAGATAATTCGCTGCTTCCAAAAGCTTTAGCCAATAGATAGATTCATTAATTTCTTTTTGGGCAATACTCATTTTGTGTTTAAAATCTGCTCTTGATTCAGCATGATCAGCTTCCATCACCATTGCTCCCACAGCAGTAGAACACCGTAATAGTTGCTTAGACAAGACGTATTCCCTTTCTATTTGAAGTGTTTTATAAACGTTTATGATTTGAAGAGAGAATGCAAAGGTTTTGGTTTGGATTAGATTAGTGGCCATTTTTTTGGACGAAAACTAGAGAAAATTAGGCCCATTTCATATCAACAATTTGATAAATAACCGCCCCTCTCACACCAATAACCATTTACCATTCATTTGCCCCCCATTTACCATTTACCATTTACCATTCACCACTTACCATTAATTCACCACTTACCATTTACCATTCATTCACCATTTACCATTTACCATTCACCACTTACCATTAATTCACCACTTACCATTTACCATTCATTTACCACTTACCATTCACCATTCATTCACCACTTACCATTCACCATTCTTACAGGTGTTTCCTCAACCTCGCCACCGGAATACCTAGCTGATCGCGGTATTTAGCGACGGTTCTGCGCTTAACGACGAAGCCGCGTTCGAGTAATAATTGCTCTAAATCCTCATCTGAATGCGGTTCCGAGCTGGGTTCTTGTTCGATGATCTCGCGTAAGATGTTCTTCACTTCGCGGGTAGAGAAATCCTCACCAGATTCATGAGTAATGCCTTCGGAGAAGAAATATTTTAAGGGATAGATGCCAAAATCAGCCTGAACTGACTTCGCCGAAACCACCCGAGAGACCGTAGAAATATCCATTTCAATCATGGCGGCGATTTCCTTCATCTTTAATGGTTTTAATACAGCTTCATCTCCCGTTAAAAAGAAATCATATTGTTTCGTCACAATACTTTCCATCGTCTTCATCAACGTACCTTGGCGTTGCTGAATGGCAGAAATAAACCAAGAGGCAGA
>CAJCBY010000436.1 GCA_903960725.1 uncultured Cytophagaceae bacterium
GCCCGCGATTTTGAAATATTTACTTTCAGTGGGTTTATTGCACGGAGAATGTTTAACGGTAACAGGAAAAACGATGGCGGAGAATCTAGCGGAGGCTCCAGACTTGAATTTTGACACACAAAAAATTATTTTCCCTATTACCCAACCATTAAAGCCATCAGGTCACTTGCAAATCTTGTATGGTAATTTAGCTCCAGGCGGTGCCGTGGCGAAGATTACAGGAAAAGAAGGGGAGCGTTTTGAAGGATTGGCTAAGGTGTGTGATAGTGAAGAAGAAGTGATAGAAAGTATTTCCAAAGGCGAAATATTGCCGGGTCAGGTCATAGTCATTCGTAATGAAGGCCCTAAAGGCGGCCCTGGTATGCCAGAAATGCTAAAGCCAACCTCTGCCGTAATCGGCGCAGGTCTTGGAAACTCCGTAGCGATGATTACGGATGGCCGTTTCTCTGGAGGTACACACGGTTTTGTAGTAGGGCACGTGACGCCAGAAGCATTTGAAGGAGGTCCTATTGCCCTTGTAAAAGATGGTGATAAAATCACCATTGATGCCGTGAATAACACCTTAGTGTTGCACGTTTCTGATGAGGAATTAGCTGAAAGAAAGAATAACTGGACCCCTATTGAATCTCGATTCAAGCAGGGAGTTCTTCGTAAATATATTAAAAATGTATCCTCTGCGAGTCAGGGATGCGTGACGGATTTGTAAGGAGTAAATCCTTTCCGTACGAGTGAAACAAATTTTCAATAAATGTTAACCATGGGACAAACCCAAACTCAAACCCAAGCAGCTAATCAACCCGACCAAAAGAAATTTTTGTCTGGGGCGCAAGCCATCATGCAATCATTGGTAGAGCAGGGGGTGGACACGATTTTTGGCTACCCAGGTGGGGCCATCATGCCGACCTATGACGCGCTTTATGATTACCAAGATCGCTTAAAACATATTTTAGTTCGACACGAACAAGGCGCAGGTCATGCGGCTCAAGGTTATGCGCGCATGCTGAACAAAGCAGGTGTTTGCATGGTGACTTCGGGTCCAGGCGCTACGAACTTAATCACGCCTATCGCAGATGCGATGTTGGATTCGACTCCAATGGTCTGTATTGTAGGTCAGGTAAAAGGAAATTTGCTAGGAACGGATGCGTTCCAAGAGTGCGATTTGATCGGTATTTCTATGCCAGTAACGAAGTGGAATTACCAAGTCGTTGATGCGAATGAGATTCCTGAGATCATGGCGAAAGCCTTCTATATCGCAGAAACAGGTCGCCCTGGCCCTGTTTTAATAGATATTACGCGTACGGCTCAAACGGATATCATGAGCGTACCTTTTGAATACAAACCGTGCACCTCGATTATTTCTTACAAGCCACGCGTGGAGCCTAAAGCAGAACACGTAGAAGCTGCAGCGAAATTAATTAATGGCGCAAAACGTCCTTATATCTTAGCCGGTCACGGTATTATCATTGCTGGCGCGGAAAAAGAATTGAATGATTTCGTGGATAAAACGGGCATTCCAGTGGCGACGACCTTGTTAGGGATGTCCTCCATGGATGCTGACCACCCCTTGTATGTGGGCTGGCCAGGTATGCACGGTAATTATGGCGCAAACGTTCTAACGAATTCTTGCGATGTGTTAATCGCTATTGGAATGCGTTTTGATGACCGAATTACGGGTGATTTAAGCACGTATGCTAAACAAGCTAAAGTAGTTCACATCGAAATTGATCCGAGTGAGGTAGATAAAAATGTGAAGGCGGATGCTCCGGTAGTAGGTGATGCGAAGGCGGCACTAAAGGCTTTATTGCCTTTAGTGAACAAGGCGGACCATAGTGAATGGAGAGCTGAATTCAAGAAATACGACGACGAGGAATATGAAAAAATAACCTTGAAAGACTTGTTCCACGAAGGGGATAAGATCAAAATGGGCGAAGCGATTAATTTCTTGTCTGAAAAAACCAAAGGTGAAGCCGTAGTCGTAACTGACGTAGGCCAGCACCAAATGATTACAAATCGCTATTACCGTTTCAAAAAACGTAATTCGATTGTTACCTCAGGTGGAGCGGGAACGATGGGTTTTGCCTTGCCAGCGGCTTTTGGTGCGAAGGTGGCAGTGCCTCATCGTGAAGTAGTGGCGGTCATCGGTGATGGTGGTTTCCAAATGACCTTACAGGAACTAGGTACGATTGCCCAGAGCGGTTTACCAGTGAAAATAATCATTTTAAATAATAACTTCTTAGGTATGGTGCGCCAATGGCAGCAACTGTTCTTTGAAAACCGGTATTCCTTTGTTGAATTGCAGAATCCTGATTTTATTACTATTGCCAAAGGCTTTGGTATCGCGGGCCACACCGTGTCAGATCGGGCTGAGTTAAGCGATTCACTTGATACCTTATTAAATTCAGATAAGCCTTATCTGTTAGAAATCGTTTGTGAAAAAGAGGAAAATGTATTCCCCATGGTACCTGCAGGTGGCTGTGTAACCAGTGTGAGGCTAGAATAAGTATGTTAACGAATTATACCATTTCTGTTTTTACGACGAATACAGTCGGTCTTTTGAATCGTATCACGATTATTTTCACGCGTCGCCGGGTAAATATCGAGAGTTTAACGGTTTCTGAGACAGAGCGTAGAGGCGTATCGCGTTTTACGATTGTGATTAAGCACGAAAATCGTGAATTCGTAGAAAAATTAGTTCGCCAAATCCGTAAAGTGACAGACGTTCTCGCCGTGTTTGGCTATCTAGATGACGAAATCGTGTTCAACGAAATCGGTTTATTTAAGCTTGCCACTCCCCTAGGAGGTACACCTGTAGATGTTAAATCGATTAATTTAGATTGGAATGCGAAGATTGTGCATTTTGGGCTAGATTATGTAGTGGTGGAAAAGAATGGATCAGAAGACGAGATTCAAGAGTTTTATACCTATTTGAAAAAATGGGACATATTAGAGTTTGTGAAGTCAGGTCGCGTAGCCGTGGGTAAAACGGAAAAAGGCCTAGTGGAGTTTTTGCCGGAAGAAGGCAATTGGGAAATCGTATAATCGAACAAAGAATATAAATTAAATAACAAAAAAATGGCAAAGATTAATTTCGGTGGAGTTGTTGAAGACATCGTAACAAGAGAAGAGTTTCCATTAGAGAAAGCTAGGCAAGTATTAGCAGACCAAACGATCGCCGTGATCGGATATGGAGTTCAAGGTCCAGGACAAGCGTTAAACATGAAAGACAATGGTCTGAATGTAATCGTAGGTCAACGTAAAGGAAAAACTTATGACAAAGCTGTCGCTGACGGTTGGGTTCCAGGTGTGACTTTATTTGAAATCGAAGAAGCGTTAGAAAAAGGAACGATCATTTGTTACTTACTTTCGGATGCCGCTCAAATCGAATTATGGCCTACAGTGAAGAAATATTTAACGGCTGGAAAGTCACTTTATTTCTCTCACGGATTTGGTATCACGTACAAAGAGAAAACAGGAATCGTTCCTCCAGCAGATGTGGACGTATTCTTAGCTGCACCTAAAGGTTCAGGAACTTCATTACGTCGTTTATTCGTAGCAGGTAAAGGTTTGAACTCTTCGTTCGCTGTTTACCAAGATGCAACGGGTAAAGCGCGTGAGAAATGTATCGCCATGGCGATTGGTGTAGGTTCTGGCTATTTATTTGAAACAGATTTCTACAAAGAAGTAACGTCTGACTTAACAGGTGAGCGTGGAACATTAATGGGAGC
>CAJCBY010000437.1 GCA_903960725.1 uncultured Cytophagaceae bacterium
GCCATGACCACCGTGGTAGCGAATAAAGGTTTAAGCATTTTAATTAGCTACGGTTACTTGATGATCTGCTTTTTAGGCGGTTTATTGTTCTTTACCGTTGTTATTTTATGGATCATTTGTTTAGCGAATGGAATCCCGTATTGGAAATTATTAAAGGAATTAAAAGAGGCCCTATTAATCTCATTCTCTACTGCCAGTTCGGAAGCCTCATTTCCACAGACTATTGCAGCTTTGGAAAGATTTGGCTGTAGTCGACGAATCGTAGGATTTGTATTACCACTAGGATATAGCTTCAACCTTGATGGCTCGATGCTTTACATGACCTTTGCGACTGGATTTATTGCTCAGGCATATGGAGTTCATTTGAGCTTAGAACAACAAATTACGATGCTCTTAACGCTTATGATTACGTCCAAAGGAATAGCAGGAGTTCCCCGCGCTTCCCTCGTCATCATTGCAGGTACCTTAACGATGTTTAATTTACCAGCGGAGGGGATTGCCCTATTATTAGGCGTTGATCCATTCTTAGACATGGGTAGAACGGTTACATCCGTAGCTGGGAATGGCGTAGCTACCTGTGTCGTTTCGAAATGGGAAGGGGAGTTTAATCCGCCTTTGGCTGATTAAAAGTCATTTGAACGGCTTTTATAGCCGGAATAATGGAAGCCAGGAAGGTGATAACGATGACCACGAGTGCGGTCATTAAAAAATCGAACCACTCCATTTGTATTGGATAAGAATCAATTAAAGCGTTCGGAATACCTAATGGGATAATTCCGAACGTTTGTTGTATCCAGCCTAGGCCAAAGCCAAGACCCATCCCCACAATCGCACCCGAAAAACTAATAAACAAGCCGACAAAAAGAAATATGCGTAGCAATTGCTGGGGTGTAATACCCATCGCTAATAAGGTTCTTAAGTCTTTTCTCTTTTCAATAACTAATAAGGACAGCGCATAGAAAAGGGTAAATGAAGCTATACCCATGATGAAAGCCATCAGAATAAATACAAAAAGCTTTTCTATCTTGATGGCCCGGAGTAAAATAGCGTGTTGTTGTTCGCGAGTTTGAACCTCAAAAGTGGATCCTACTTGTTGTTGAATCGCTTTTTGAACATCTAATTCATTTGTTCCCTCTGTTAGCATGATTTCCATCTTCGATACTGCCGTAGAATCTGATAAAGTTAAATCGCGCATCCACTGAAGCGGAACAAGGATCATTTGATTATCAAAAGTTTGCTCCACTTGCAACACGCCAGAAGGGAAAAAGCCTTTTTGATTAGCCGCATCGACGTTTACTTGAAATGTAGCTAAAGCTTTTTGATTCGGATACCAAGCTTCTATGGGATGGAAGACATCGTCAAAATTCATTCCCATCGCCATAAATACACCTGCCCCTACTAGACCATAAGGATGTCCTTCATGTTCGACTAAATATTCTCCATCGGCTACTTGATTTAGTAATCGCTTAGATGCGATAAAAGATGTATCCACCCCCTTCAGAGTAACTACTAACTGCTTTCCATTGTAGCGAATTAAAGCTTGATCTTCTAGAATGGATTGAACAGAACTGACACCGGGGATTTGGGCGATTTGTTTAAGTTGTGTCGGGGATAATGAAAAACGGGATTGCGATGAGGAAACAACAGATAAATCTGGGTCAAAAGTTTTGAATAAACCTTTTTGGAAATCTTCTAAGCCATTAAAAACAGATAAAATAAGCACAAGAGCCATCACCTCTACCCCTACTCCAATCATTGAAATACGAGAAATTAAGGAGATAAAACTCGCCTTAAATGGGGAAAAAAAATACCTTTTCGCAACAAATAAGGAAAATCTCATTTTATTAATCTATTTCGTCCGTCACTCGATTAGGCACATCATCGCCATCGGCTGGAGGAATGACTAAACCTTCGAATAGCGCTTCGATTTTTGCTGCATAAGCAGCTGTGTCGTCTAAGAAGAAAACTAAATTAGGGATGATACGAACTTGCTTGCGGATGCGATTAGCCAATGCATTGCGTATTGCCTTATTTTGAAGATCAATCTGATCCATCACCGCTTCACGATCATCGATGAGTAAAAAGCTTAAATAACAACGCGCCACTGACAAATCTGGACTAATCTTAACCTCCGTCACAGTGACCATTCCATTCCCAAAAAGCATTTTAAATTCTTTTTGAAAAATATCACTTAAATCCTTCTGTATTTGACGACCAAATTTTTGCTGACGCTTCGTTTCCATTTTTACTATCTTTTTTCTGTGTGTTTTAAACTCAAAAAACACATGCAAATTTCATAATAATAATTGGAAACACCGTAATTTAGAGCTTCGTTTAGCCAAATATGTTACAATTTATTAAATCCAATAGTCTTGTCGCCATCCTATTATTTGTTGTGATAGGGGGAATTTTGGCTTTTCTGCAAACTCAACAAGGTTTCTCCTACTTCCCATGGGAAATCAAAAATTACTTAATTGGCCAAAAACTAAACGAAGGCTTTCGTTTATACAAAGATATCCGAGACAATACTGGACCATTTGCCACAGGATTTTATCAATTACTTGATTTATTTAACTTTCCTCTAGCCTCTAATCCCTTTATCGCCTTGGGAGTTATCTGCTTGCAAGCCTATATATTCCAATCAACCATTATCAAGTTTGATTTAATGCCCCAATTAGGAGGCCTAGCCTTTGGGATTTACCTCATACTTTTCCACTTAACCCGAGAGTTTTATGTTCCTGATCCCGCTTTATTAGGACTAACCTTCCTTTTATTGGCTTGGAAGGGGATCATTCAGCAACAAAAAACGTTATTGGTAAATGACAGCGTCTTTCTTGTAGGTATCTACTTAGCGACTGCCACGCTCTTATTCCCAGCTTATGTTTGGCTTTTACCTTGGGCAATACTTAGCTTATTATTCTATTCTGGTATCAGCATACGCCAGGTAATTTTAGTCATCATAGGCTACTTATTCGTCTTAACCATCACCAGCCTAGTTTTCTCCTTCCGAGGTAACCTCTCCTATTTATGGCAGGTTTACCGAAATTCAGCTTTCGAATTTAAATTAATCTCCTGGAATGAAGCTAAGCAAGTCCTGCAAAGTTTAGTGCCTGCTGTGGTCATTGGAATTTGGGGATTATACAAAGTTGTGGGGAATCCTAAAATTAGAGCTCATGCGCAAAAAGCACAGCAAACTACCATCATCTGGTTCTTTTTTAGCTTTATAGCCATCGCTAATTTCCCGTCTTACCACCAAGTTAACTTTGTGTTATTATTGCCTCCTTTAGCCTATTTTGGCCTAAATCTATTCTACCTTATCAAAAAAGGCTGGCAAAAAGAATTGGTATTTTTGATGCTCATACTTTCCGTATTTTTTACAGCAAAACAAGATATAGTATCGGAGAATAAGCCCATGACACAGCTTCCTATCAATGGGGAAAAGCTCTTGGTATTAGGCCCAGAAATTCAAGAATACCTTCACAATAAGATGGCCGGCCCTTTTGTTAATTGGGAGTTAGCAAAGCCCCTCTTAAATGAACTAAACACCTACAAAAACGTGATTATTGTACAGGAATACTTCGCTAAGGACCAGCCATCGTACATCTATGATTCAGAAGGATATTTTGCCAAAATCGGGCAGTTTATCCCTTCCATCACTGACCAATACGAGCTAGTAAGCCCTAAACTTTACCGAAAGAAATAGCTTAGCAACAAGAAATCTTGTTCACACGACCCTGGTGACGACCACCCTCGAATGGCGTGTCTAAAAACACCTGCAAACACGCTTTCGCCTCTTCTAAAGAAATAAAACGAACAGGAAGACATAACACGTTCGCATCATTATGCTGGCGAACTAAAGCGGCCACGTCTATATTCCAAGCTAATCCAGCTCGAATTCCTTGATGTTTATTTGCCGTAATTGCCACGCCATTTGCACTTCCACACAACAATAAACCAAAGTTCACATCCCCTTTTTCTACCGCCTCTGCTACCGGATGTGCAAAATCTGGATAGTCCACAGAATCAGCTGAATACGTTCCGCAATCTTTTACAGTGATACCTTTTGCCTCTAAAAAAGCAATCAAATCGTTCTTGTAATCAAAACCAGCGTGGTCACCGCCTACTGCGAAACTTAAGGGAGTATTCATGAAATTGTGATTTATTTTTTTGCAAAGGTAAAAGGAATAGTCCTACATTTAGGAAACAATTTTTAAAAATATGACGGAGAATAACTGGAAAGAGGAAGAAGAGAAGATCAAACAAGCTTTTGGCGACAAAACCTGGGCTCAGATAAAATCAGAGGAGTCATGGCGCATATTCAAAATTATGAGCGAGTTTGTCGAAGGCATCGATAAATTATCGAAAATAGGGCCTTGCGTGTCCATTTTTGGATCCGCTCGAACTAGCCCTGAAAGTCCTTATTACAAAATAGCAGAAGAAATTGCCGCTAAATTAGTTCGCCATGGTTATGGTGTCATCACGGGTGGTGGACCCGGAATTATGGAAGCTGGAAATAAGGGAGCAGCGAGTGAAAGAGGCCGCAGTGTAGGTTTAAACATTGAATTACCATTTGAGCAAAAGCCTAATCCTTATATTGATTCCGATAAAAACATCAATTTTGACTTCTTCTTTGTGCGCAAAGTGATGTTTGTTAAATACTCGCAAGGCTTCATCATCATGCCAGGAGGATTCGGAACATTAGACGAAATGTTTGAATCGTTGACTTTAATTCAAACCCATAAAATAGGTCGTTTCCCTGTGGTCTTAGTTGGAAAAGACTATTGGAGCGGTTTACTTGATTGGCTGAAAAAGACCATGGTGACCGCTGGGAACATACACGAGGAGGATTTGGAATTGTTTGCACTCGTAGATACTCCCACCGAGGCTGTACGCGTGATTGATGATTTCTACGCGAAGTATTTATTGAAACCGAATTTTTAACCTTTAGCTTTTAGCTTTTAGCTTTTAGCGAAAAAGGTTTTAATAGCTGCCAAAGGCAAAGCATTCAACGTCAAATCTCGAAGCAAACCGCCTTTACGGCCCACTTTTACCCCCCATTCCATGTCCTTTAATCCAGCGATGGAGTGGGCATCCGGATTTATGGATACATAAATCCCTTTATCCATTGCCTCATAAATATGACGCCAATCTAAATCCAACCGATACGGGCTGGCGTTTAATTCAATGCTCACTCCATTCGCTTTACAAGCATCTAAGATCTTGGGCATCAGCAAAGGAAATCCGGGTCTTGCCAGCAATAATCGTCCCGTCGGATGACCTAAAATAGACGTGTAGGGATTTTCAATCGCTTTGATTACACGAGGCATCGCTTTCTCTAAATCCATCGTTAAACCCGCGTGAACAGACGCTACCACATAGTCAAATGAGGCCAAAACGGAGGCATCATAATCTAAACTA
>CAJCBY010000438.1 GCA_903960725.1 uncultured Cytophagaceae bacterium
CATTAGGCTAATACTTCTTGTAATATCTGCAAGGAACGAATCTCTCCGAAATTTTCCATGTGCAATTGATAATAATGTAGCATACCGGCCAATAATTCTTTGCGCTCCGCTCGGTGAAGTACGATGGAGTGTCCATAATCCGCGTGAATCAAGGCATCCAATTCCCTGAAACTAGGAACGATGCAGCCGGCGGCTTTTAGCTGCTGGTAGAATTCCGCGGCATTGCCTGCCCCAAAACCCAGAAATGCGGCTAATTGCCACAGAAACTGCAAATGAAAATTCTCGAAATTGGCCTCCGCGCGATCTAAATACTGTAGCGATTGACTTAAAAATTCAAACAAGGCAGGATTCGCCTCCTCTTCTTTTAAGACCTTGCTTAACACTTCTGAGAGAAATAAGGCAAGGGAAGACTTCGCGATGTCGAAGGGAATGGCTTTGTAGGGGAAGAAGCATTTTGCCTCTGAAATCCGATGTAAACCCTTTCCCGGCTTCTGGTAGACTTCTAAATCCAGCAAGGTCAGTGGCTGGAAGAGGGCCATTTTATGCTTGGCTTTGGCAGAACGTACCCCATTTTCGATGTAGGAACAGATCCCCATTTCGGCGGTGTAAATATTCACTAGTATCGAGGTTTCCCGGTACCGCATGTAGGAAATAACAATGCCTTGGGTTTTACTGAGCATTTTCGTCGACCATCGGAATACCGGTTTCGTCCGAAATTCGCTGTAAAATTTCTTCGATTGTATCCGATTCTTTGAAGCGAATCGGGTCTTTGAATTCCACGCTCAATGTCGTGTTACGTTTCTTTAAAAAGAAGCCTTTCTTGTCAAAAGCGCGACGGAAACCGTTGATTTGAACCGGAACGACGATGGGATTTGCTGCTTTAATTAAATGCGCCGTACCTTTTCGAATCGGGGCAAAAGGACGCGTAGTTCCTTGAGGAAAACTAACCACCCAGCCGAAGGCGAGGCCCTTACTCACTTTTTCTTGTGCCTCTAAATCCACCTCCCGTTTCACATCTTGGCCGTGTGCACGCCAGGAGCGATTGACTAAAATGGCTCCGGCTAAAGAAAACACGCGCGGCAGAAAACCATCTTCCTTCATCGTCTCCGATGCCGCCACGTAAAACAGGCGAGAACGCGGAGCTAACAGATAAAAAGGGAATCGAATGCTGTTTTTTATCCGCCATTTTACAGAGAAAAAGATGTGGTAAAAACAGATCACATCCATGAAATAAGTTTGGTGGTTCGAGAGGAACAAGACACCTTCCCGGGGCAAATCTTGAATCTTTTCTGTTCCCTTAATCTCTGTTTTGTTATAAATGCTTAAACGCGCAAAGGTTAACCAGCCTAAGATAAATACGATAATACGTTTCATCCCGATCGGGTTTCCAAATGGATCACGACGCACAAGACCCCATCGGTCTAGACAATCAAAAAACTTCTTTAAAAAGGTTATACTCTTAAAATCCACCGCTCTTTTCTTTGCCTTTTTTGGCTGGTTTTGTATTTACTGGTTCTTTTTTCACTGGCGCCTTCTTCACTGGAATTAATGGTTTGTAATACGACGTAAATCGTTTCACAAAGGCATTTTTTTCTTCCGCAGCGGCCTCCACGACTTTTATTCCGCCCTTTTTCTGGGTTTTCATCGCTTCTCTTACGGTAGCAAGGAAAGAATTATCCGAAGAATAGACCCCTAATTCGCCCTCAAAATAAGCGAAATAATACCAAAGATCTTCCGATAATTCCCAATAGCCATAAAACTCTTCCTTATTTGGCTTCTTAATTACCTCCATCATTCCCTTCACCGTTGCATTCACATCTACCGGCCCCACATTAATTAAAGGCAAATCCCCAATCGAGTAAAAAGCGCTCAAATTAGGCGACCAAGCCCATTTTACAGAGGAGAAATTGATCATTGAAGCAAATTCAGGATCCACTTTATCAAGCGCTAAGTGCTCCCGATCCATGCGTGTTTTTGTAGCCTCAGGAATCTTTTTACCCAAAATTGGCTCCACTCGCTTCAAATATTCATCGCGATTCTCCGGCTCGTCGGCTGCGGCGGTTAACAGACCTTCATCTAAATTGTATTTTACGATGCGGTCCCCCATTTTTGCGAGGATAGGAACAGGCACCTGAAATTGCAAACTGAACCAAGATTCGATTCGTGGAATTAAGGTGTCAAGTGACATGGAAATTTTTCCAAAAGACCTCACTAATTTATTCCCGGTGAACAATTGGACCATGCCATCGGTGTCCACCCGCTTTTTCGGAATCGATAAATGCATCTGGGATTCCGCATTTTTAATGCTGTAGACTTCGGATGCCTCGGTCACTTCTCCGGCTGCTTTGAACAAGACTGGATCGTCTTCATTCGACATAGGGCCTAAGAAAGAGGGGTATAATTTATTGTCAGCATTTACGAAAATACCGGCGGTGACAGAGCGGCCTAATTCATCTTTTAACTCATCATTGACCACAATTCCTTTCGAATTTGCAAAGGGAATCCAGGCCGTTTTGAATTTCAGTGTCCCTAATAAAGGCCTGATAGATCCTTTGAACTCCAAGCTCGGTTTCTCAGACAAGAAAAAGACATCGCCCTTGAACTCTTGGTGGGCTGTTAATTTCAATGGGGTCTTTTCGATGTAACGCGCCTCTGCACGTATTCCTTCGGGCTGAAAATCGAAATTCTTCATCGGAATACTTAAACTATCGCTTCCCTCCACGGGCAACAGATAATTCGCTGTGCCCGTAAATCGATTAGCGTTCGCTATGACGGTGTTGATGTTTGCCAAAACATGTCCATTTACGATTGCCCTCGCACCGGCGAGTGGCTTAAATTGACCTCCCTTTGCGATGGCTAGCAAGCCTTTAGCAGGGAAAACAGTCGCAGGTCCTATTTCAATTTCCTTCACTCCGTCCAGCGAAATCACTTCCGAAACCTGATCAATGACGCCTGATTTAGCTAAAATAGGCCCAGCTTTCGAGGTGGAATCCTGGGTCTGTAACTCGAGTTTCTGTAGCTTAATTTTTTGAGTTTTTTGTTCCCAAACGGCTCCGGTATAGGTGGTCGAATAGCCTTGGATAGGTAATAGGACTTTCGCGTCTTCCACCGGTTTAAAGCTCAGATTCACTGCCCCGGGCGCCGCCTCAATGGAAATTCGTTCTGCAATCAAGACTGGTTTTTTTAGGCCGATCGCCAGCGAGGCATCCTTCGATTTCCAGGTCGCGGGCTGGAAATAAAACAGTTCTGATTTTAGTTTCCCATCCCCCAGCGTAATGTCTCCCTTTCCAAAAACCTGCTTTTTGTGCATCCAAACTGGTCCCTCTAATTGCAATTGATTCGCATAGAGTGCAAACGAATTCTTCTCCGGATAAATCGCTAACGAATCTTCACGCGGCAACCAGGTAAATCGGTGGCCTGGCAAACTGGCGATGGGGCCTTTCTTGTTCGCCATCTCCCCTAACTTCCCCGTTAAGCCCGTACTGACTAGGGAATCAGGGTAAATGAAAACTTCTTTCGTGGTCGATTGAAAACCGTCTGTACTGAAAGTACCGGCAGCATGTAAGCCCTTTTTATCCATTTCTAGCGGTGCGCTCAGCAGGAGATTTGCTTTCTTTTGATAGATGGCGAGAGGGGCTTTTTGCGTATAAGTAAAGCCAAAACTTTGGTCCGGCTTCAAGATCAATTGCGTATTCAAAGGAGGTAAAAGTCCTGGGGAATTAAAGGTTCCTATGAAGACGGGGGATTTTTGCGTCAGGCTGTCTAACGCGATGCTAGGCACTTTAAAGTTGTAGGCCGTTGAATCATATACTCCA
>CAJCBY010000439.1 GCA_903960725.1 uncultured Cytophagaceae bacterium
CGGATGTCATCGTGTAGGGTTGGCATTTCTCGTAAAACTCCCAAAAGATTTTGTCCTGGATATCCGCGTAGGGCCCTGCAGCCTTCCGATCGAATTTAGTGACCTTGTAACCGAATTGTTCAATGAGGTTTAATAGAAATTTGCGCATGTACGAATGTTATGGCTACAAATTACTAAAAAACCTCAAAAAATAGGCCCCTACTTAACGGTAAACTGAAATATTTCAGAGGAAGACGAATTGCCGTTGGGATCTTTCGTCACCACTCTCCAGAAATACTTAGACCCTGCCACTACTGAAACATCCGCAATAGAAGTCGTAGTCGCCGCTAATTTCGTTTGTAAAATAGGGGGATTCGCATCCGTCCCAAAGTACACATCATAGCCCGAAATGTCATTATCTACGTCTGTTCCTTTCCATCGAAGACTCACCTTATCTCCCGTCATTTGCTGGCCTATCGTGGGGCTAATTGCTTCGGCTGGGAATGGGGTGTAGAAAATTTGGACTGGACCCGTCGTATAAAATTTCCACGTTTCACTGTCAGTCGTTTTTGTGGTCTTTGTGGTTTTAGAAGTGACAAACCACGAGAATGGTGTGTTACGTTTTACCGCCACTTCGATGGAATTCGTCGTAGCACCTTGCGTCAAACTCTTCCCTGTAAGCAAGTTTTTGATCGTGATATCATAGCTTTCTGCATCAGTTACCGCTGTCCAACTGAATTTAATGCGCGTTATCGAATCAGATAATACGGTTCCCGCAGCGCAGACCTCGTTTGTAGTAGGTGAGAGCAAGGTGGCTGCCTCTGGAGCTGGGATCAATAAATCCGGTGGTATCACACAGGAAAAAACTGCGCCCGCAACTAAAAGGATGGAAATATACTTTCTCATTGTTTGATAATTTTATAATTGATATCCCCTAATTGTAGGAAATAAACTCCATTTTGTAACTGACCTAACTCTAAGGTTATGGTCTCCGCATTTGGTTCAAAAGTTCCTGTATAAACACTCGTTCCTGCCGCATTTAAGATGGTTATCGCTCCATTATGGGAGACAGATTTTCCTATTTGAAGGACTAATTTGTCTTTGAATGGATTAGGATATCCCATGATCGCAGAACCTACATAAATTTCTTTATTGTATACTCCTTGACATGCTTTGTCAGTCTGAACCATAATTTTATTTAAACCGTCTTTTAAAGGGAGGTTTATCACGCTTGCGCTGGTCTCTAAAGCATCTCCATTCAATAAAACTTTATAGCTAGTACCTCCACTTAAGGACAAAGCTACTAGTTTATCGCCTGGAGAAACCGAAGCAAATACCGTTAGATCCTTCGGTTCTGTAACTACTACATCATAACATTGAGAGTAGTTAGGTTGACCAGCGATCGTTATGCAAAGCACATAATTGCCAGCCTGAATTCCCGTCATGTCTACTTTTGAAGTAAAGTTCAGGTTACGAATCACTTTTTCTGCTTGTTTCAACGTAGCTGTATAGCTAAATGGCAAGGTGGCAGATAGGGAGATTTTACCATCATTGCTTGTTTGGCAAGTTTCGCCTATGCTCGTTATTCTAAAGTTCGTCGCTGGCAAAGAGAAGATGGATTGAACCACAACCGGAATTGAATTCGTAAAGCAACCAGATGAGTTCGTCACTTTCACGGCATAGCTACCTGATGCAGAAACCACAATTCCTTGCGAAGTAGCCCCATTAGTCCATTGGTAACTAGCTCCTGGACTTGCAGTCAGAAGTACGTTGCCCCCATTAACAAAGGTAGTAGGACCGCTTGCTGTGATCGTAGCCGCTGGCTTCGCTAACACAGTAATCAATTGAGCATCTGAGGTAGCTTTGCAACCTGCCGCACTTGAAAGTGTAACTGCGTAACGACCGCTTTCTGATACCGTGATCGATTGAGTCGTTGCCCCATTCGTCCAAAGGTAAGCGCTTGCCGGACTAGCTGTGATCGTTCTTGTCTCTCCTTGGCAGAATGAGGAAGTGCCCACCATACTAATGGTCGCCTTCGAGTAAATCGTAGGTGAAACACTTAAACGCGTAGGGCTTTCGCAGCCATTTGTGCTTTGAGAAGCAAAATAGGTTGTTCCTTGTACGACTGGCGTAGAGGCAGCTAGTAGATTTCCACCCGTAGCTGCGCTGTACCATTTTATTTCGGATCCTTGAACCGTTAAATTAGATAGGTTAGAACCTAAACAAACTTCCGGTGCGGCTAAGCCCGTAGGGGCATTCACCTGATTTACAGTGACTGTCACCTCTTTCTTAAACACTTTTCCATTCACCGTCACTTCTACTTTATAGGTAGACGTGGCAGCTGGATTTGCATTAATGGTGGCAGTTGTTTCGCCGGTCGACCACGTTAAATTTGTAGCTGATATATATAGCTGCTGAATCTCCGCATCTGTCAGACTACGGTTATACATCGCAATATCATCTAATTTACCTTTGAAATATTTGTCTAAATAACCCGTCCAAACTCCACGTACTCCGAAATATGATCTTGCATCATGGAATCCTAGATTAGAACCTCTGATCTCTTTAGTTCCAATCAATTTACCATTCACATAAATCGAAGAACTTGTAGGAGTCATTTTCCAAATCACGTGCGACCAGTTTCCTGTGATATTTTCATTTGAAATGTTAAAGTTCTCCCACAGATTCGTTCCGGATTTATCCGCCCGAACATTCACATTATTCGCGTTTAGACTTAAATTGAAATCGTTTCCTCCTATGTCATTGCTTCCATCTCCTAAAACGGTTCCTTCAGCAAGGGTGTTTTGAGACTGAGTCCAGAAGGAAATCGTAAAGTCATTTGTAATAGGGAAGGCGCCTGGCACGGAAATAAAGGCATTCGTACCATTGAAATCATACGCCTTATTTGCTGTCCCAAATCTATCCGTCGTCAAGACAGCACCACTGATGCTA
>CAJCBY010000440.1 GCA_903960725.1 uncultured Cytophagaceae bacterium
TAGATAGCGGCTCATTTTACTTATTTCATTAAAGCAGTTTCTAGTGCTGTATCAAATGATTGATACGCAGCAGCCACAGAGCTCAAAACAGCTCCATCAGCCACCATATCCGTTCCTTGAACGTTTCCAAGAGCTGAGAACTGAACTCCTTGAGCCTGTAAAGCAGTTTCAAAAGCTGCTTTCTTCGCAGCATCCACTGAAACGACCACACGGGATTGCGCTTCTCCGAACCAGAATGCATCTTGGCGTACTGCCGCATCCGAAGTTACATTGAATCCAAGACCACGAGGGAAGGACGATTCAGCTAATGTCACTAATAAACCACCATCTGACACGTCGTGAGCTGATTCGATCAATTTATCTGTAATTAAAGCCGAAATAGCCTTTTGTACCTTTTGTTCTGTTGCTAAATCAAAATGCGGAGCTGGAGTCGCTTTGATACCTTTATAAGAATAAACGTATTCCGACGAAGCAATATCATTCACTGATTCCCCTACTAAATAGATGGCATCCCCTTCTTTTTTGAAGTCCAACGTCATCTTATTCGCCGGATCCTCTAAAATACCTAACATACCAATGGTAGGTGTAGGGAAAACAGGACCTTCGTCAGAAGATTGGTTGTAGAAGGAAACGTTTCCACCTGTTACAGGCGTTTCGAATGCCTCACACGATTTCTTCATCCCTTTGATTGCACCCACAAATTGCCAGTAAACTTCTGGAACGTATGGATTACCAAAGTTCAAGCAGTTCGTAATCGCCACCGGCACACCTCCAGAACACACAATGTTACGAGCCGCTTCCGCTACTGCCATCGCACAACCTTCTTCAGGATCCGCGTTTACGTAACGTGAATTACAATCTACCGTAATCACAATGGATTTTTGAGAACCGTGTACTTTCACTACTGCCGCATCCGAAGGCGCATTGGTATTGCGATTCGCACGACCGATTGAGGAATCATATTGTTGAGCCACCCACTTCTTAGAAGCAATATTCGGGTGATTCATCATGTAGTTCAAGGCCTTAGGCAATTCTTCCTTCGGCAAATCAGCTACTGAATCAATCTTAAATTTCTTAAATTCTTGGTAATAAGCAGGCTCTTTGTACTCACGGTGGTACACCGGAGCACCTCCACCTAATACTAGATCATCTGCTGGAACATCCGCCACTAAAACGCCATCTTGATAGAATTCAAGACGTTTTGTATCAGTAACGGTACCGATTTGCTCGCAATTCAAATCCCACTTATCAAAAATACGCTTTGCCTCATGCTCACGACCCTTCTCCACTACGATCAACATACGCTCTTGAGACTCAGATAATAAGATTTCGAATGGCTGCATGTTCGGTTGACGAGTAGGTACTTTGGAAAGATCAATAATCATCCCATGTTCTCCTTTCGCAGACATTTCAGACGTCGAGCAAATAATACCCGCCGCACCCATATCTTGAATTCCGATCACACATCCTGCTTCGATGATTTCCAAAGAAGCCTCTAATAACAATTTCTCCTGGAATGGATCCCCTACTTGAACCGCAGGTAATTTCTCCGAGGACTTCGCCGTAATATCTTCCGATGCAAA
>CAJCBY010000441.1 GCA_903960725.1 uncultured Cytophagaceae bacterium
AAAAAAGAATTTAGTTTTTTGTAATTTTTTATGGCAGAAGAAAAAACAATGCGGTTGAGCCTTGTAGCAAAGCAAATAAACGTGGGAACGTCTACGATCCTTCAGTTTCTTTCTGCGAAAGGTCACAAAATTGACAATAACCCCAACGCCAAACTGAACTTTGAGCAGTTGACTTTGTTAGCGAAGGAATATGGTGCAAACCATATTTTGGAATCCTCTGTAGAGGCTCCTAAGCCAGCGCCAGCACCTGAACCGGTTGCGACTGCACCGGCTCCTGAACCAGCTAAAGCACCAGAGCCAGTTGTCGAAAAGCCAGCACCAGTTGAGGAAGCTCCTAAAGCCCCTGAAGCACCAGCTCCAGTGGCAGAGGCTCCAGCTGAGGAAAAGCAAGTGGGATTGAAGGTTTTGGGAAAAATCGAATTGGATAAAAAAGGTAATCCTGTTGCTCCTAAGGCAGAAAAGGCACCTGAGCCGACTCCCGCACCAGCCCCAGTTCCGGCACCAAAGCCTGAGCCAGTAGCTGAAAAGCCTACACCAAAGCCTGAGCCAACGCCAGCGGCTGAAGAGGTGGTAGAAGATGTGGAGTTAATAGAAGCACGTGGTGAAACCTTAAAAGGGTTAACCGTTTTAGGTAAAATTGATTTGCCTGCAGCGGGGGATCGCGGAAATAACGCGAAACACAAGCGTAAGCGTATCATCAAGGAGGAGAAAAAACCAGCGCCATCCGTTCCTGGAACAGGAGGAGGACGTCCGGGTGATAAGAAGGATTTCAATAAGAAACCAGCTCCAGGGGCTAAACCAGCACCTAAGGGAGAATTGTCAGATAAAGACATCCAAGAGCAAATCAAGGCCACGATGGCTCGCTTGCAGGGTGCGACTAATAAGCAAAGTTTCGGGGCTGATAAGCGTCGTGAGAAGCGTAAAGGTCGTGCGGAGGCAGAAGAGGCTCGTATGATGGCGGAAGATGAAGAGGCAAAAGTATTGAAGGTGACGGAATTTATTTCGGCATCGGATTTAGCTTCTTTAATGGACGTATCAGTGAACGAGGTTATCTCGACTTGTATGAGCCTAGGTATGTTTGTTTCGATAAACCAGCGTTTGGACGCAGAAGCCATCACGGTTATCGCAGATGAATTTGCTTATGAAGTGAGCTTCGTTTCGGCAGAAGAGGAAATCGACGTTGCTGAAGTGGAAGTGGAGGATTCTCCAGAAGATTTGTTGCCTCGTGCGCCTATCGTTACGATCATGGGTCACGTCGATCACGGTAAAACGTCCTTATTGGATTATATTCGTCGTGCCAAAGTTGCCGCGGGCGAAGCAGGCGGTATCACCCAGCACATCGGTGCTTACTCTGTAGAGACTAAATCAGGCAAGAAAGTTACTTTCCTAGATACACCGGGTCACGAAGCCTTTACGGCGATGCGTGCACGTGGTGCGAAAGTAACCGATATCGTTATTATTGTTATTGCTGCCGACGATTCTGTCATGCCTCAGACGAAAGAAGCGATCAACCACTCGATGGTGGCTGGCGTTCCGATTGTTTTTGCCTTCTCGAAAATCGACAAGGACGGAGCGAATTCAGACAAAGTGCGCGAAGAATTAGCGGCCATGAACATGCTAGTAGAGGATTGGGGTGGTAAATACCAATGCCAAGAAATCTCGTCTAAGTCTGGTCAAGGTATCGACGATTTATTAGAAAAAGTATTACTAGAAGCAGAGATGCTTGAATTGACGGCTAATCCGAACAAGAAAGCCGTAGGTTCAGTGATCGAAGCCGAGCTAGATAAAGGCCGTGGTTATGTAACCACCTTGCTTGTTCAAGCAGGTACATTAAATGTAGGCGACATGATGTTAGCGGGTGACAATTACGGTCGTGTGAAAGCGATGTTTGATCACCATGGTAACAAAATCAAAAAAGCAGGTCCGTCTACACCGGTTCAGGTTTTAGGACTTAACGGTGCACCTCAAGCGGGTGACAAGTTACTTTGCTTAGAAAACGAGCGTGAGGCACGTGAAATCGCAAACAAACGTGAGCAGATTCTTCGCGAACAAACATTACGTACCCGTAAGCACATTACACTTGAGGAGATTGGTCGCCGTAAGGCTATTGGAACCTTCCGTGAATTAAATGTGATCGTAAAAGGTGACGTGGATGGTTCAGTGGAAGCCCTTTCGGATTCCTTGATGAAGTTATCAACGGAGGAAGTTCAGGTGCGTATTATTCACAAAGGGGTAGGGCAAGTGTCTGAATCCGATGTGGCTTTAGCGTCTACTTCAGATGCAGTAATCATTGCGTTCCAGGTTCGTCCGTCTCAAAACGCGCGTCGTTTAGCAGACACAGAACAAATCGAAATCCGTAATTACTCGATCATCTACCAGGCAATCGACGAAATTAAAGCGGCAATGGAAGGTCTATTAGCTCCTTCATTCGAAGAGGTTATTACTTCGAACATCGAAATCCGTGACGTGTTTAAGATTACCAAAATCGGTACGGTCGCTGGTTGCTACGTTTTAGACGGCACGGTAAAACGTGCACACAAGATTCGAGTTATTCGTGATTTCGTCGTGGTACACGATGGAGAAATATCTGCTTTAAAGCGTTTCAAAGACGATGTGGCTGAAGTGAAATTTGGCTACGAGTGCGGTCTATCTGTCAAAAACTTCAATGATTTAGAAGTGGGCGATATGCTAGAGTGTTATGAAATGAAAGAAGTAAAACGAACATTAAAATAACAAAAGCCCCGAAAGGGGCTTTGTTGTTTTAATAGAGTAGAGATTAGATAGTATAGATTAAAGCATAGAGCATAAAGCACAAAGAATAAAGTTGGTATCCCTTCGGGATGAATGTAGTTAGGTGCTTGCGTACAATTTTCTATGATTTGAAAACTCATTTCAGTGTCTATCTGAATTATAAGTTAAAAAGGGAGCATTGCTCCCTTTTTTGTATTTATAAGAATAGTAATAAAACATTTCTGAATGCATCCCCGCAGGGGATTCAATCTCTACTCTCTACTCTCTACTCTCCTCTCTCCACTCCTTCCCTCCGGACTCCGGACTCCATCCCTCCGGACTAGCGACTGTTAAAACTTCGGACAAGCAAAGCTTTGGCGGTAGCGTTGGTAGGATTTTCTTTGGCCAAAATCCCAGTTTAAGGTATAGGAAAAACTCAATTCATGGGCTCCTCCTGAGCCTACTCCTAAGCCTGAAACCGTAAAATCATAGGAATAGCCAAACGAGAACCTGTTGTTCTGAATACCCACTAAAGCGATGAGCGATTCTCGCCTAGAGGAAGATTCAGTAGAATTTTTATCTAAAGGCAGCCCTCTGTACCATAAACCAATAACCAGGGGGTCTAATTGTAGGGATGTTCCCCAATCCAATTGACTAAATGCGCCTTGATTTTTTAAGTAGAGTGCTGGTCTTAGGCTTTTACCTTCTGATATAGGAATGCTAATTCCACCCATTAAGGCATATTTAGGGGCAATTAACTGATCGCTTGAACGGATAAGCGACTGATTAGGCCGGTTAAGATGATGGATAGATGCGCCTACCCAATAATTAGCGTGATTTAAGAGTAGACCTGCGGCTAAATCCCCGTAGTGTATAGCATTCACATATTGACTTGCAAGAGGATCGGTCGTGCTGGCTAAACTACCGTTGATGATAAAGCGATTTAACTGATCTCCATAGGTGAGGTTTGCGTAATCTAGGCTTCGAAAAACAACGGATCCCTGCATTCCCATGGACAAAAGTGTTTTTTCGTTTAAATTAGCATGGTAGGCATACTGCAGCGTTAGGTTGTTCGTTTGTAGACTTGAAAATTGTTTATCAGTCGCTACGAGTATTCCGATGCCGCTGTTGATTTTCCCTAAACTTACCTCTAGCCCTGTAGCGGAGTATTGGTAATTAGCCGATTGATTTGGCCACTGATTTCGGTGGGTAAAGTAGACCTTATTTTGATCCTGAAGACCTGCGAAAGCAGGGGAAAGGAGTAGAGGGTTTGCGAAGTTTTGAGATAATTGCGGGTCTTGTGCTGAGAGCGGAAGGGCACTCAGGAAAAGTAATAAACCGATTAAAAGGTTGATTTGCTTCCACATAGCTCAGCAATTTACATTTAATAGGCCCTAGAACCAATTTATTGTCTTATTTTGTAGTGTCAAATGAATCCGATGTTGCGTACGCTGATTTTACTTTTTTGGTCTATTACTGCATTAGCTCAAGTTCCTAGAACGATTGAGGTTCGCAATAATTGTATCACTCAATGTAACAATTGTACCGAAGCTCCGGCAGGAACGGTGTTTGAAATCAAGGATTTTTATCCAGCTACAGCGAC
This sequence comes from uncultured Cytophagaceae bacterium, assembly GCA_903960725.1. Classification (GTDB taxonomy): domain Bacteria; phylum Bacteroidota; class Bacteroidia; order Cytophagales; family Spirosomataceae; genus Aquirufa. Next base: position 4,334 of record CAJCBY010000441.1, read on the forward strand.
TTATTTATGGGATTTTGGAGAGGCTGGAGCCACTTCAACCGCGAGAACAGGGGTATATCAATATTGCAATCCGGGTGTTAAAAAAGTCTCATTACAAGTTGTATCAGGTGGAGTGACAACGGTTTATGGGCCTCAGGATGTGAAAATTGGTGCTTTGCCTGAGTTTATTTTGGGGAAGGATCAAAATGACACCACGTTAATGATTTGTAAAGGTGATCCGGTCGTGCTGAATGCTTTTGGTATGGTTTCAAAGCCCGCATTTCCCATTGGGGTTTCTTGGTTTCCTAAGGGACAAACCTCTGATACCATTCGCGTCTCCGAGGCTGGATGTTATTCCGTCATGGTAACTGATATAGGGTCTGGGTGTTCTGTAGAGGCGAAGATGGAGGTCAAGATTTGTGGAGAGCAGCCGAAGGCAGGGGGAGAGGATGGTTGGAGTTTTGGTACGAATGCGTCGCTTGTATTCTCTGGTGGTTCTTCTACACCTACTGCGAGAAGAGGCCCCATGCAAACGCCAGCGGGTGTGGCGAAAATGACGGATGATAATAATGATTTGATCTTTTATACCAATGGTTCTCGGGTTTATTCTAAGGATAATTCCTTAGTGGCGCAGGGCTTGAACGGAGATACATCACTTATTCAGGGAGTGGCTATATTGCCTAAAACCACTTGTAAAGGCTGTCAATCGGAGTATTATATTTTTACGATGAGCAAAAATCCCGCGGGAGAGAATCAACTATATTATAGTATTTACGATCGAAAATTAAATGGGGGTCGGGGTGGAGTTTCGGTTATGAATCAGTTTTTGAGTCCGGCACCTTCTGCGGATCGCTTTGGTGTTTCAGTGGGTGGTGGAGACTATTTTTGGTTACAAACACAGGATATTAACTCAACGGTACTTCGCACATTTAAGGTGTCCAAGGCAGGAATATCTGCTCCCACAGTGTCCAATGCCTCCTCTGCCGCAACAACCATAACTGCCGTCTCCCATTTTTCTCGGGATGGGAAGGTTCTAGCTATTGCGTATGTGAGTCCGCCTTCAAATCAGATTGACATCTATGATTTTGATGTGGCAACAGGGAAATCCACTTTTCGGTATAGAATCCCATTAGTGGGCAGTCCGTACGGAGTTGAATTTTCTGCTGATGCTCGGATAGTCTATGCTTCGGTGCAGGGTGGTAGCACTTCGGAGATTTGGCAATATTCTATTGCATCGAATGATTCTCTGCAAATGCAGAATTCAAAGAGTCTCTTGTGGTCGGGGCCAGGTAAAATAGGGGCGCTGCAGGGCGATCCTTCGAGCGGTTCGATCATCTATGTGGCTTTTCAAGGAAGTTCGAGTTTAGGCAAAATCGTGAATCCGGACATTTCACTCAAAGACTCAACGCGCACGGTGAGGGCCTCATTCGTTCGAAATGGCTTGAATTTAGCGGCAGGAACTTCGAGTGGTTTGGGGCTTCCTTTGTCCATCGTTTTGACCCCTAAACCGTCTTCAACACCTAGTATTCAGCAAAGTTGCGATGGAACTACCTACCTTTTTAAAGTGAGTCAAGATCTATGTGATCCCATTAAAAATGATCGCTTAGATTGGAAAATTTACCAGAGCACGTTAGATCCTAATCGCAATGCAGCCGGTTTATTAGTGCCTGCAAATCCGTCCGGGACCTTGCTCTATTCGTATACCGGCACGGAAATGGACTACGAATTTAAACAAGCTGGGGACTACGTGGTAACGGTTGCCATTAGTAATTCGTGTGTAACCAATTATCTTCTAGATGCATCGGCCTATCGGATTGAATTATTGGAACCCTTTGCAATGCCGTCTTCATATACTTTTATCTGTAAACCAGATGGTCGGATCGGGCCTAGTTCTGTGCCTCCAGTGGCTGCATTTAGTTATACTTGGAGTACAGGTCAATCAACCCGATTTATCCAAGTTCCTAATCCATCTGGAAAATATACGCTAGAGATCAAGGAGGATGCCACGGGTTGTTCCGTTAAAAAGGAAACGCAAGTTAATTTTACGACGAATACGTTAACAGTTAAAAAATCGGATGGCATTATTTGTAATGACAAACCGATGCAGCCTTATTTAGTTAGACTCAATCCAGCTCCAGCAGATCTGCAGGTTTCTTGGCAGGCGAATCCGGGTATTTTATCAGGATGGAATTCGAAGGATTTACAAATTAACCGCAGTGGACTTTACCAGTTTACGTTGCGGGATTCGGACGGTTGCGAGTTAAAAGATAGTGTGAAGATTGAGGATAAATGTGATGCTATTTTAGTGACGCCGACGGTATTTACCCCGAACGGGGATGGTCAAAATGACGTGTTTGAACCGACCTATAATTGGAATGAGCTGAATGCGACGTATCCTAAATCCAGAACCCAGTTAATTTCATTAGAGGTGTACAATCGTTGGGGAGAGCTACTTTATGCTACCAAAGGTCCTGAATTTAGATGGGATGGAACCTTTAATGGGGCCAAAGTTCCTCAAGAAACCTATGCCTACATCATTCGCTACCAGGCAATTGATTATCCCGAAAAGGGAATTCAAGAAAAACGTGGTGCAATCGTTGTCGTGTATTAATACGCGCGCACTTCGATACCTTTCATGAAGTTAACGAACGCCTTATTTACTACTTGGTTTCCACCCGGTGTAGGGAAATTACCTGTGAAATACCAGTCACCTAAGTGATCAGGACAAGCCACATTTAAGTTCGCTACGGTTTGGTATACAATAGAAAGTTCGGCTTTTAAACCTTTTGGACGAACGATTTCAGCGATTTTATCTGATATTTCCTCGTCTGTGAAAGGAGCATAAATGGCCTTGACAAAGTTCTCTTGCTCAGCTGTGCCATTTTCTAGCGCATGTAGGCAACGTAAATTCACCTCGTCTAAAATGTTCTCTAATCCACGTTCTTGCAATAAGGCTAATGCAGCACGAAAGGCAACAAATTCCTTCATTTTCGACATGTCGATTCCGTAGCAATCTGGGTAGCGAATTTGAGGAGCTGAAGAGACGATGACGATTTTCTTAGGGGATAATTTATCCAATAATTTCAGGATGCTTTTCTCTAAAGTAGTACCGCGAACGATGGAATCATCAATGATGACCACTGAATCTACCTCTTTATTTATTACCTCGTAGGTCGTGTCGTATACGTGTGCGACCATGTCGTCACGCTGATCATCTGAGGTGATAAACGTACGTACTTTGACGTCTTTGGAGATTAGTTTTTCGACGCGTGGACGGAAGGTTAATAGCTCTTCTAATTCTTCTTCGAAAAGGATACCATCCATGATGGCTTTTTTTCTTTCTTTGGCCAAATGGTCTTCTAGGCCATCAATCATTCCAAGGAACGCTGTTTCTGCTGTGTTTGGAATGTAGGAGAAGACCGTGTTTTTTAGGTCATGATGAACCTCCGCTAAAATTTGAGGGATCAATAATTGCCCTAATTTCTTACGCTCGTGGTAGATATCTGGATCGGATCCGCGAGAGAAATAGATGCGCTCGAAAGAGCATGATTTCTGCTCTAAACGGTCGATGAACGGAACTTCTTTTACATTTCCTTCAATGTCAATGATCAAGGCATGGCCAGGAGTAATTTCCTTAATTTGATCATAAGCGCAATTAAAGGATGTTTTGATGGCCTGTTTTTCGGAGGCTACTACCGCGACTTCTTCATCCACATAATAATAGGCTGGACGAATGCCCGCAGGGTCACGTGCTACAAAAGAGGCGCCGTAACCAGTCATTCCGACCATCGCATAGCCTCCGTCAAAATCTTT
>CAJCBY010000442.1 GCA_903960725.1 uncultured Cytophagaceae bacterium
ATAGCCCGGAAGCCTGGGATGCTTTCTTGAAATCTGCCTTAAAGCAGGGTTTTTCACAGGAAATCATTGAGAAAGCAGGGTTAGTCACACAAAAGAATGACGATGGACAGGTTTATGACCGTTTCCGTAATCGTGTCATTTTCCCGATTCAGAATGTGTCGGGTAAGATTATTGCTTTTGGTGCTCGTATTCTCAGAAATGATGCAAAGAATCAGGCTAAATACCTGAACTCCCCGGAAACGGAAGTCTACCACAAGTCAGCTACTCTTTACGGAATATCGCAAGCAAAGAATGAGATAAGAACAAAAGATGTTTGTTACCTCGTAGAAGGCTACACTGATGTTATTTCGCTGCACCAAGCGGGAATTAAGAATGTCGTGGCATCGTCAGGAACTTCTTTGACCATCGAACAGATTAAGTTAATCGGTCGCTTCACTCAGCATGTTACCGTCTTGTATGATGGGGATTCTGCAGGTATAAAGGCAGCCTTACGTGGAATGGATCTGATCTTAGAAGAAGGTCTTCAAGTGAATTTAGTGGTATTCCCAGAAGGGAATGACCCCGATTCTTTTGTGCGCAAGATCGGTTCAGAGGCATTCGTAGAGTATATCAAGAAGGAGGCGAAGGATGTGATATCGTTCCAGGCGAACCTATTCAAAGAGGAAGCAGGCGACGATCCATTTAAGAAGGCGGAGATGATTAAGGAAATGGTGCAATCCATTTCAAAAATACCCGATGCGATTCAACGTAGTCTGTTTATTCAGAAGACCGCTTCGATGATGCGGATGGACGAAGATGTACTTTTGGCAGAATTGAATAAGATTCAGCTGAAAAAAATCAAAGGTGCGAGTTCGGATCCTCAACAAATTTCAGCACAACAATATGCGGAGGTACGCGATCTGATAGAACCCGTACCAGCAGACCATCCAGCTGAAGTGGCGAATCTGGCCTATTACCAAGAGTTAGAGTGTGTCCGATTACTGATTAATTATGGACACTTAGAAATAAACCCGGAGAAGGCTCCTGGCTTAACGGTGGTTCATTATTTAGTGGATGAATTAGAAGGGACAGTTTTCCAAACACCTTTATTTGTTCGGATCTTAGATTTATGTAAGCAAGAATTTGCTGCCCAGCGTGCTCCTAAGCCAGATTTTTTCTTGCACCATGCAGATGAAGAGATTCAATCCTTCTCCATCAATATCTCCTCTGATAAACATTCGGTGTCTTCGGAATGGAAGGATAAGCATGAGATTCGGGTGAATACGGATGAGGAAATGCTGGAGGATTTAGCTTACAAGAATGTTTTGCGTCTGAGAAAAGTATACAATGACCAGCATTTGCAAGAGATCTTGATTAAACTTAATTCGTTGAAAGCGGATTCGTCGGAAATGGATGGTGTATTAATTGAATTCATTCGATTGAAAGAAATTCAGAAAAATATTTCTCAGGAATTAGGCACAGTTATCGAAAAATAGCCTATTTTTGCTTTTAAATGAAGAAAATACTTGCCATAATGCTATTCTCTGTGCTGCTTTACCAAGCAGGCGGTTTTGCGTTGCAGTATTTATCAGAAGGTAGTACGGTAGCTGTTGATACGGAAACGGAGGAGACCGTAGTCGTTAAAATTCCTATTAATCTACCGTATCAAACAGATTGGGTTTCTTCTGAAGAAGTAGAGGGTTCTGTACGTCAAGGCGATGAATTCTATGAAATGAAGGAACGTAAGGTGGAAAATGACACCTTAGTTACTGTGATGGTGAAAGACCGAAACGCTCGTGAAAACTTCTTTGATTTAGCGCAGCAGGTTAACGAGCACTTAACGGATGAGCCGGGTTCTACGCCAGCTAAATCGAAGTTAATTAACACCCTAGTGAAAGAATATTGCGCTCAGTCGTCTGGCTGGGTATTTTATATTTTGGAATGGCCTGTTTCGATCGAATCAGCTGTTCATCCTATTTTATCTACAAAAGACATTTCGTCTGAATTTTTCTCGCCACCACGGCAAGCTTAATTTTTCTTTGATCCCTTTTTAGCCTTGGACAAATCTGTCCCAGTAAATCGTGTATAATTTTTAAAATTAAGCAAAATGAAAAATATTTTATTAGCACTCCTATGTGTAGGAGTATTTACGTCTAGTTCTTTCGGTCAAGGTTGTGTAGCGGTTCGCCATATGAGTTGCTCAGCTGGAACGGGTGCAAACTCGAATTCGATGATGCATCCAGGTCAATGGCAAGTTTCATTAGGCTTTAGAAGCCTACATTCCTACAAACATTACGTAGGGGTGGTTTACCAGCCACAGCGTGAAGCTGCAGGTACAAATGTGATTAATGATTCTCAAAGTTTCGATTTAGGGGTAACTTATTCTGTAACTGATCAACTTTTGTTAGCGGTTAATTTACCACTCAACTTTAATTACCGGACCTCGCTCTATGAGCACTATGGAAATGCATTGAATGTAAATCCAGCTCAAAAGCGTTTTGGTACCATGGCGAATGGTATCGGAGATGCACGTCTGACGGCTTCTTATTGGGTATTGGATCCGTTGAAACATATGAAAGGGAACTTCTCTGTAGGTCTTGGTCTAAAATTGCCTACGGGTGATTCGAAAGCGATGGATAAATTCCATAGAAGAGCAGGTGATGGTTCAGATTATACGATTGAAAAGCCTGTAGATCAGTCGATTCAATTAGGCGATGGCGGTGTTGGAATTAACTTGGAGATTCAAGGTTATCAGCAATTGTTCAGTCGTACATCTCTTTACTATAATGGATTCTATATGTCGAATCCTAGGAATGTGAATGATGCTGCGAATGTGGCACCAGACAAAGTGGTAACTGATGAAATGGTTCGCTATATGTCGGTGGCAGATCAATACGCAGGTCGTGTAGGTTTGAATTATGCTTTGGCTCCCAAAGCAGGTATTGGTGCAACTCTGGGTGCTCGTATCGAAGGTGTTCCAGCTTATGATTTAATCGGAGGTTCTGATGGTTTCCGCCGTCCAGGTTATATCTTCTCGATCGAACCTGGTATCAGTTATTCGACAGTGAAGAATACTTTTTTTGTCTCGGTTCCTGTCGCCACTCAGCGTAATCGCATTAAGAGCGCTAGTGATTGGGTGAATAACAAACACGGGGATGCAGCTTTTGCAGACTATTTCATTTCAGCGACGGTGACACATCGTTTCTGATCATTGTCATTTTTTGATTTAACCTCATTAAATACTTTTA
>CAJCBY010000443.1 GCA_903960725.1 uncultured Cytophagaceae bacterium
AGCGCCGTGAATAGCAATAAATTCTTCTGTCAATACTTTCTTCATATCTCCTGCAAAGAAGGTAGCATTCTTAATACCATTTAACTCTGCATTAACGCGAGCATCTTCCACGGCCATCTCGACGTATTCGAGTCCGACAACTTTGGAGGCATGCTTCGCTAAAAATAAACCGATGGTTCCGGTACCAGTGTACAAGTCATACACCACTTCGTTTCCTTGCAAATCAGCGTATTGACGTACTAATTGGTAGAGTTTCAGAGCTTGTTTGGCATTTGTTTGGAAAAAAGATTTAGGACCTATTTGGAACTTCAAATCTTCCATCGTTTCCACCATAAAAGCTTTTCCGTGGTAGCAAACGACTTCTAAATCGTGGAAGGTATCGTTTCCTTTTTGGTTAATCACATAATTCAACGAAGTAATCATCGGGAAAGATGACTTCAAATACTCCATCACTAATTTTATTTCCTCTTCGGTTGCATACGCGAACTGAACAGTGACCATCCATTCGTTTGTAACCGTATTTCGAATAATCAGATTACGTAAAGCCCCTTCTTTTTGGTTCTTTAATTCATAGTAAGAAATAGTATTCGCTTCAGCGAAATCCCTTAGGCCATTGCGAATTGCATTGGATGGATCAGGTTGTAAATAACAATGATCGACAGGTAAAATCTTGTCAAAACGGCCAGGAACGTGAAATCCTAGGGCATTCATAGATCCTAAATCTTCTTTACCAATTTCATCCTCTGTGAGCCAACGCGCACAAGAAAAGGTGAATTCTAATTTATTGCGGTAATAATAGGTCTCTTCAGAACCTAGAATGGGTTGAAATTCGGGCAATTTTACTTTAGCGATGCGGGTCAAATTGTCTTTGACTTGTTGTGCTTTAAAGGCTGTTTGAGCTTCATAAGAAACGTGTTGCCATTTACAACCGCCACAGATGCCAAAATGATTACAGGCTACGTCTGTGCGGTGTTTTGAAAGAGGCTGAATGTTGATGGCTTGGGCTTGTTTGAAGCTTTTTTTGGACTTCAAAATGCGTAAATCAGCTATATCACCTGGAGCTACTGCACCTTGGACGAAAATTACTTCATCGTTTACTTTGGCAATACACTTTGCCTCTGCGGCAAAATCCAAAATGGCAATTTGCTCCAACACCACTGGGGCTTTCTTTTCTTTTTTCTCTCTCATGCTGCTAAAAATGTGCACAAAAATACGGCTTTATGTGGGCAAGCCAACCAATTCAAGATAAAACCTTAACTTCGCAAGGAAATTAATTCACATGAAGAATCAAGTAGTTATCATCACGGGAGCTAGTTCTGGAATCGGGAAAGCACTCGCCTATGAATACGGCAGAAAGGGGGCTCAAATCATCATTACAGGAAGAAATGAGCAGAATCTGAACGCGGCAGAAACAGAATTACAAGCTGCAGGAATAGCGGCCAAAGGCATCGTCTGCGACTCCGCCTCCGAAGAACAAACCCGCGCGATGGTGAATCAGGTTATGCAATCGTATGGCAGAATTGACCTGCTAATCAATAACGCTGGCATCTCCATGCGATCTATGTTTGAGACGGTCGATTTGAAAGTACTTAAGCAAGTGATGGACATTAATTTTTGGGGAACAGTCTATGCCACTCACGCTGCATTGCCGCACATTAAGGCGGTAAAAGGCGGAATTATCGGCATTTCCTCTATCGCTGGATACCGCGGACTTCCCGTTAGAACAGGGTATTCAGCTTCTAAATTCGCTATGAATGGTTTCTTAGAGGCATTAAGAACTGAATTATTAGAAACGGGTGTCCACGTATTAATCGCTTGTCCTGGATTTACTGCTTCTAATATCAGAGCGGCCTCCTTAGATAGTGAAGGTAAAGTCACAGGAGATTCCATGCGAGATGAAGGTAAAATGATGTCTGCAGAGGAAGTGGCAACAAGAATTGCTGACGCCTATGAAGCAAAAAAGAAGACATTGGTATTGACATTCCAAGGTAAATTGACTGTGTTTCTGAACAAATGGATGAATGGATTTTTGGACAAAATGGTCTACAATACCCTAAAAAAGGAGAAAGACAGCCCGTTAAAATAACGTTCTTACAGCCACTTGAAAAATCACATCAAAATCGAATCCGGCTTAATTTAGGGATGATAAGTGGTAACAGCGTGCTTCAATACGTCACTTTTGTAGAAATAAATATCCTTGAATTTTCCCTCTGAATACATTTGACCTTGATCAAAGAAATGAGGGGAGTTTGGATTCCCATTTTCCCCACCTGCAAGTAAAGAATAGGCTTTAATAGTAGGGCCAAATTCCACCGCCGCCACAAAGCTATTTCCATTCAC
>CAJCBY010000444.1 GCA_903960725.1 uncultured Cytophagaceae bacterium
CGCTAAAGCCGGAATGGCCATAAATGCGAACAAAAGAAAGGCGATATATTTTAATTTCATGTTTGTCTCAAAATGCAAAACCAAAATTAAGAAAAAAGCGCGGAAACGCGCGTGATATTTGTCTTATTATAGCGGCTTTTCATTTTTCAATTCGGAGAAAAAAACGTACTTTTGACCTTTCAAATTGTAATCCAGAACCCATTCGATTTTTATGGCATCCACTTTCCCTACACAACGAGATAAAGAGATTTTTGACCTGATTAACCAGGAGGCTCATCGCCAAGAATTTGGCATTGAATTAATCGCCTCTGAAAACTTCACATCGCCACAAGTGATGGAAGCACAGGGAAGTGTTTTAACGAATAAATACGCCGAAGGTCTTCCTGGAAAGCGTTATTATGGGGGTTGTGAAGTAGTGGATGAAGTGGAGACCTTAGCGATTGAGCGTGCGAAACAATTGTTTGGAGCTGCTTGGGCGAACGTTCAACCTCACTCTGGAGCGCAAGCGAATGCGGCAGTATTCTTATCGTTCTTAAACCCAGGCGATAAAATCTTAGGATTTGACTTGTCTCACGGCGGTCACCTTTCACACGGTTCTCCTGTCAACTTCTCTGGTAAATATTTCCAAGCCTTCTTCTACGGCGTAGAAAAAGAAACGGGATTAATTGATTGGGACAAAGTAGAAGCAACTGCTTTAAAGGAAAAACCAAGATTGCTTATTTGTGGCGCATCTGCCTATTCGCGCGATTGGGATTATGCCCGTCTTCGTTCCATCGCTGACTCAGTAGGAGCAATCTTATTAGCTGATATTTCACACCCATCTGCGTTAATCGCGAAGGGTTTATTAAATAACCCCGTTCAACATTGCCATATTATTACGACGACGACGCACAAAACGCTTCGTGGACCGCGTGGTGGTTTGATTATGATGGGCAATGATTTTGAGAATCCGTTTGGCTTTAAAACCTTAAAAGGAGAATTGAAAATGATGTCTGCTTGTTTAGACGGCGCCGTGTTCCCAGGAACGCAGGGTGGTCCATTAGAGCACGTGATTGCGGCGAAGGCGATTGCTTTTGGCGAGGCTTTGACACCTACATTTGCAGACTATGCAAAACAAGTGCAGTTAAATGCACAAGCGATGGCGAAGGCCTTTTTAACCAAAGGATATGACATCATCTCAGGAGGTACTGACAATCACTTGATGTTAATTGACCTACGTCCGAAAGGATTGAGCGGGAAATTAGCGGAAAATACGTTGATCCAAGCGGATATTACGATTAACAAAAACATGGTTCCTTTTGACGATAAGTCTCCATTCGTGACATCTGGTATGCGTGTGGGAACCGCGGCAATGACGACCCGTGGGTTGAAAGAATCAGATATGGCACAAATCGTGGAGATGGTCGACAAGGCCTTGATGAACCACGATAACGAGGCAGTATTAAAATCAATCAAAGGAGACGTAAATGAGTGGGTGAAGCAATTCCCATTATACCTATAATTTTTTATGGCAGCAGATCAAGATTTTGACGATTTCGACGACGATGAAGTAACGGATGGCACAGAGATGTCCTTCCTAGGTCATCTAGAAGAATTAAGATGGCATATTCTGCGGTCCGTTGCCTCCTTCTTTATCTTTGCTATAGCTGCTTGGTTCTTTCGGGAATTCATTTTCAGCTCGATTATTTTAGGGCCGACGAAAACCGATTTTTACACCAATCAAGTCCTGTGTCAAGCCGCCGAAGTCTTCAATATGCCTAGTTTATGCATGCAGAAGGCCGATTTTATTCTCCAAAGTAGGGAAGTTTCAGGCCAATTCATGATGGCGCTGACCCAGTCCATTATCGTAGGTCTATTATTTGCCTTCCCATATATGTTCCACGAATTGTGGCGCTTCATTAAACCAGGCTTGAAGAGCAAGGAATTGAATGCGGCACGTGGCGCAGTTTTTTGGGTATCCTTATTGTTTTTTAGCGGGGTTGCCTTCGGCTATTATGTGGTTTCCCCTATGGCGATTAACTTTCTGGCTAACTTTAAATTAGATCCCACGATACAAAATCAGTTCGATATCAACGATTACATTTCGTTGTTATCCATGTTGACTTTGGCCTGTGGAATCACCTTTCAATTACCCATGGTAGCCTATGTGCTATCGCAAGTAGGCATTTTAACCCCGTCCTTCATGCGGGAATATCGCAGACATGCCCTAATTGTCATTTTTATCGTGGCGGCGATCATCACCCCTTCTCCGGATGTGATTTCACAACTTTTAGTGGCATTCCCACTCCTTGGTTTGTATGAAATCAGTATCGGCGTTTCAGGCCGCGTCTTGAAGCGTAAAATGAGAGAAGAAGAGATGGAATCGAATTCTTAATCGAATTCTCAACAACAAACGAATGAATTATTTATCGGCGGAAAACATATCACGCAACCTAGGCGAAAGATGGGTGTTTAAAGGACTATTTTTTGGCCTCCAAAAAGGCGAAAAAGTAGCCCTCATCGGAAAAAACGGCACGGGTAAAACCACCTTGATGGAATCCCTGATGGGGATGCAAACGCCTGACGAGGGAAATATTTCCATCCGCAAAGGCATTCGCGTAGGCTATCTACCACAGAATCCCATTTTCGCCGAAAATGAGCAAGTGCTTAATTATCTTTTCTCGGACGATTTACCCAGCGCAGTAGCCATCAAATCCTACGAGAAAGCAATGCTTTCCGGTGATTCAAAAGAGCTAGAAGACGCCTTTGCTTTAATGGAAGCCCATAACGCTTGGGATTACGAGGCACGCGCGAAACAAATCATTAGCCGCTTAGGCATTCCAGATGGCGACCAAAAGGTATCTACTTTATCTGGGGGCCAAAAGAAACGTCTATCCCTAGCTAAACTTTTAATCGAAAGTCCAGACATTATGATTCTGGATGAGCCTACTAACCATTTGGACATTGAAACCATCGAATGGCTCGAAGGAATTATGTCCGGCCCTAACGTCACCGTTTTAGTCGTTTCCCACGACCGCTATTTCCTAGACAAGGTCTGCAACAAGATGATGGAATTAGCCGACGGCTCCATTTACACCTACGAGGGAAACTACGCCTATTTCCTAGAGAAGAAAGCGGAACGCGAAGCCTCAGATGCCAGCAGCGTTTCGAAAGCAAAAAACCTCTACCGCAAAGAACTTGAGTGGATGCGGAAGCAACCGAAAGCACGCGGCACAAAGTCACAATCTCGTATTGATGCCTTCTACGAAACCGAAGAAAAAGCGCACAAAAAACTAGACGACAGCAAGCTGGAATTAAACATCCAAATGTCCCGTCTCGGCAATAAGATCATCGAAATCAACCACCTGAAAAAGGCCTGGGGAGACAAGAAGATCATCAACGATTTCACCTACACCTTTAAGAAGAAAGATCGCATCGGAATCGTAGGAAAGAATGGCGCAGGTAAAACCACGTTCCTACAACTCCTAACCGGATTAGAACAACCCGATTCAGGTACCATCGATCCCGGCGAAACCTTAGTGGTGGGTTATTATACCCAAATCCCATTCGATTTCCGTCCAGAACAGCGCGTCATCGACACGATCACAGAAATCGCCGAAGTGATCCCTTATGGCAAAAACGAATCTTTGAGTCCAAGTCAATTCTTGAGCAAATTCTTATTCCCTACTGCCCAGCAATATACTCCGGTAGAAAAGCTGTCAGGTGGAGAAAAGAAGCGTTTACAATTGATGCGCGTGTTAGTCAAGAATCCTAACTTCCTGATTCTGGATGAGCCCACAAACGATTTGGATTTAGACACGTTACAACTCTTAGAAGACTTCTTAACTGAATTCCAAGGTTGTCTTTTACTGGTTTCCCATGATCGTTATTTCATGGATAATCTAGTAGATCAATTAATCCTGGTGGAAGGCGAAGGAGAAGTTAAATTCTTCAACGGAAACTATACGGATTACCGCATTGCCTTAGAGAATAAAGAGGATGAACCGGCAGCAAAGCAAAGTCCTGTAAAAGCACCTAGCACCGCAGCGCCTTCGACGCCCAAAGGACCTAAGCTTAGCTTCAAGGAACAGAAGGAATTCGAGGAACTAGAAAAGGAGATGGCAGCATTGGAAATCGAGAAAGATTCGTTCGTCGAAAAACTCAATCAAGGTTCAGATGACTTTCAGTTATTGACCGATTGGGCGAAAGCCGTTGAGGATATCAAGAATAAGCTAGAGGAGAAAGAGCTGCGGTGGCTCGAGTTATCTGAAAGAGCATAAAAAAAGCCCCGATCACTCGGGGCTTTTTTCGTTTAAGACTTCCAGTTTAATTCTGGAAATTCAAATTCATTAGAGCATATAAGGCTCCTTCTTTAACTTTGTCATTCACAAACACCAAGTAGATATCGTGAACTCCTGACATATTTATTGGGAAGTTATAAGCCTTAGTCGCATTCACTTCAACAGAGCCCACTAATGGACCTGTAACGCTTCCTGTTCTAAGCTCTAGCTGACCACCTACTGTTTGACCAGCCATATAGCTAGCCATGACCGAAAGATTCTTAATACCAGTTAAATCAATGGCATCATAACGAGCATAACCACCAGGACCAGTAGATACTAAGATTTCACCCACACCATCCACTTTGAACTTCATCGTTTTAGCCGTTGCATCAGCAGCTACTGCAGGAATCTTTGCATCGCGTAGAGTCACGACTTTAGAACCCGTTACCGGAGCAATTTTTCCTGAACCCTTATCTGTGTACATCGCACGGAAGATAAACGTTCCTGGCTTTCCTTTATCTTGAGGGATATATTGACCAGCCACTGGCTTAGACGCTTTCTTTTTGTCAGATAAACCTAAAATGTATTTCACCATTTCACGTGAATCAGCTACCGAAATTTGAGGGTGAGCTGCCATAGCATTCTCTCCCCAAACTCCACCACCACCGGCAATAATCTTCTTCGATAATTCATCGATATTTTGTGAGCTCGCACGGTATTTCTTACTGATATCTGTGTAAGATGGTCCCACTGACTTCTTGTCAATCGCGTGACACGTCTTGCAATCTGATAAATCAATTAAACGCTTACCTGTAGAGAATGAAGTATTCGCTTGGTGTCCTTGCGCGATTACGGTCTTGTCAAATCCTTCTAAATAATCGATTTGCATAACAACTTCGTCCTCTGCAATCTTCTTATTCGCTAAACTTCCATCCTCTTTATCTTGTACCGATACTTTGTAGGTTACCGGCTTGTCGTTCCAATAGAATGATTTGTTTCCTTCAATAGCTACATCTACCGCTGGCACTTCATTACCTGCCGTGATTTTAACCATTTCCGTATTCGAATTTCCAGCCGCATCTTTCACGGTTAACTTCACATTGTAAATTCCTGCTTTTGTAAATACGTGTGTTGGATTAGCTGCAGAACTTGTTCCTCCATCGCCAAAATTCCACGCATATTTAATCGCATCTCCATCATAATCTACCGTTCCTTTAGAAGAGAATTTAACACTCAAAGGCAAAGCACCCACCGGCTTGTCTACTGAAACCATCACCTTAGGAGTTCTATTTCCTGCATTGTACTCAATTTTATATAGAGCTGCATCCTCACTAGCCGCAAACCAGTTAGGGCCATATTCTAAACCGTACATCGTACCGTTTTTATCGAACTCTAAATCCATCGGATGAGAGAAGGTTGTATTAGGAAGGAAACGCTCCATTTGAACAAAATCACCTTTTGCATTCATCGTCACCGTGTAGATTAAATCGCGGGACCAATCATAAGCAAAGAACTTCCCATCGTAATAAGCTGGGAATTTAGTCTTCGAAGTAGTCGGAAAATCATCTCTGTAATAGATCGGACCAGCCATCGCGTTACGCGAACCCTTGGTAATTACAGGGCCAAATTCCGGCGAATCAGCATAAGGGTAATAAATGAATGCTTTC
>CAJCBY010000445.1 GCA_903960725.1 uncultured Cytophagaceae bacterium
TAGGAACTTTTTCATAGAACAGAGAATGCAAGAATTATTTAGAAAGGCTAAGGCCTAAACTGAATGTGGATGGAATGAAGTTTAAAGTCGAGCTACCGAAGTTGTAGCTGTCCAAATGTTGGTATTTCACAAACACACCTACCTGCGGGCTGATTTGTTTGTGAAGCTCAAACGAGTAACCGTACATCGTACGAAGCGAATTGAACTGATTATCATCAGCTAAGTCTAAGTAGCGGTTTAACAGAAACTGATTCCCGTTAACCATGGTAGAAACCGACGCATTTGCTTTGGCGATAAACGAAATACCTTTTCCTAGGTTCAAACGCGGTCCGATGCCCGCGTTAAGACCGATGAAATCTGTGGCATACGAGAACGGGATATTTTGCACATCGCCCACATTATTGAACTGGTTGTAGTTAATGCCAAAATCAACCAAAAATGATTTCGAAAGCTTAGAATCGCGAGACAAACTCAAATGTAATCCTGAGGAGGGACTCAAGAATGACGGATTTGCACCAGCCGAATTTGTGAAGACGTAAGACGTAATGTTAGATCCTACGGCGAACTTATAGCTCTGCGCAAAGGATGTCATACTAATAAGTAGAAGGAGTAAAATTCTTTTCATATACTAATCTTTAATGAGTTGTTTGGTGATGATTTGGTTCCCACTCATGAGGCGTAAAATATATTTGCCTGTACGGAGGCGATCAAAATCGAGTAGTTGAACTTCGCTTAGGTTCGCGGCGATTTCTCCTGTCCATACGCGCAATCCATCTATGGAATACAATTCCACTTGACTAGGGGACGCACTGGAACGAGATAGTTTTAGTCGAAACTGAGAGATAAAAGGATTAGGAAAAACATCTAGTGAAATGGCAACGTTGTTTTCAATGGAACGACCCATCGCACGCGATGAAGGTTGTAAGAATCCCTGACGCAGGATGTAGCCGCTAGCCTTTTGTGTTCCTGTTACTACGCTGGACTGTCCAATGGATTGCATGTAAGTCGAGCTTCCTATTCCGGAGGATAGGGTAGAGATCTTCACAGGGCTAGTTTGGGCTAGACAAGTGAAAGAGAGAAGGGCTAGAATCGCGATTCGAATGAGCATTTTCTTTAATTGAGTGCTCAAAAAAAATGCTTAGAAGTCGCTAAATGACTTAAAGTTCAGGTTTAGTTGTTCATAAAATTTGTTTTTGAACAACAGCTAGAAATCGGCATAGTTCATTAATCACATTTTTGAACTAATATTATCCTGCGGTTCTAAAGCATCATTTTATGACATACACCTCGCTCATACTCGTATTAATTGTTTCTCTATTTCTATTGATTAATCACTGGCATCAAAACAAAGGTGTCGTTTATTTAGTCTTCGCCATCCTCGTATTTAGCCTGAAGCAAACGACATTATTAGTACTCAATACAACTCGTGATCCTCTGGTATTAGCGAGCTTAGTTGCACATATTGATCCGTTTCATCCACTGCTAGGAACTTTTATTATTTATTATTTTAAGAGTATTGTGAGGGGGGAATTCGTTTGGGATAAAACTTTTTTATGGCTGTCAATTCCAGCTATTTTAACTGTCATTAATTTACTTCCTTATTACGCAACCCCATTTGAAAATAAGGTAGAGTATTTTCAAATGGCTGTAATAAATAGACCCCCACTAGCCCATTTATTTCTGCCAATGAATAATCAGATCACCTTAACGATGTTGTATAATCTAGGATGCCTAGCTTATAGTCTTCGCTACTTAAGTAAGATGAAAGAGGGAAACGGAACCTATATTAAAAAGAAAGTTAGTGTTCTGATAAACCGAATTTTAGTGATCATTCCCATTAATGTAATTCCTAATGTATTGATGTTAATTTTGTTGACTTCAAAATCAAAGCATTTTGGCAAGATTGACTTTGTGAATCCCGAAGTCTTTACGAATCAATCTTTGTTTTTTCTGACGCTTTTACTGCCATTAAGCTTCTTCTTAATTCCTAGTTGGTTGTATAACGAGAGGGATCCTATGTCTTTTTTGGAAAACGTTGTACTTACCTGGAAGAGGATGTTTAGTGTTAATGCCAAATTCTCAGCCGAAGATCCTTTCGAAAAATCATCCGACTTTGAGCGTATACTTTCCTATATTGAAATAGAAAAACCCTACGTCAAAACAGCTTTCTCGTTGCACGACATTTCACAAGCATTAAACATTCCACATAACCGGGTAACAACTTGTTTTAACAAACAATTAAAAGTCCCTTTTCCTAGCTATCGCAACAAATTACGCATCGAACACGCGACTCATTTATTACGCTCGGGAACTCACTTAACTACGTCCATCGAGGGAATCGCGGAGATGTCTGGATTCAAGAGTAAATCCATTTTCTACAAGACGTTTAAGGAAGAACATGGGACGACGCCCATTGATTGGATTAAAGAGAATTTGAAAAGCTAAATAAGGATTATATGTTACATACATCGCTTATTCTCGTATTATTTGTAGCGTTTTTTTTCATTGTTAATCACTGGAATCAAAACAAAGGGGTCGTTTATGTTGTATTTCTGATCTTGGATAAAGCCTTGACCCAATATGCATTGCTTGTACTCAATACAACGCAAGACGCCACGACATTCACTTTAGTTTACCATTTGTCGCCTTTAATTGTTCTCCAAGGCCCCTTCTTTCTTTACTACCTGAAGAGTATCATGAAAGGGGAATTTGTTTGGGATAGA
>CAJCBY010000446.1 GCA_903960725.1 uncultured Cytophagaceae bacterium
CAACACGGATGTCACCGTCCCCATTGCGAAGCAACGGACACAAGATGCGGTCGACAAAGCGATCGCTGATTTGCCAAAAGACTTAACGCGTGAGCCATCCGTGGCCGAGGTCAACTTCTCCGAGTTTCCGATCATGAACATCAACATCGCAGGGGATTATCCACTCGATAAGTTGAAGAAATACGCGGAGGACTTACAAGACGAGATCGAAGGCATGCCGGAAATTAACCGCGTGGACATCATCGGCGCCTTGAAAAGAGAGATCCAAATCAACCTGGATTTGTACAAGATGCAAAGCTACGGTTTGACATTCTACGATATTCAATCCGCCGTTCAAGGCGAAAACGTCAATATCTCAGGGGGTGATTTAGCCGTGGGTGGTGTTCGTCGTTCACTTCGGGTGACGGGGGAATTCAAATCGGTAGATCAATTAGCGAACCTGATGGTGGGTTCTTCGACGGGTGCGCGCGTTCGTTTAATGGACGTGGCAGAAGTGAAGGATAGCTACGAGGAGAAGCAAGACTTTGCTCGTTTGAACAACAAGTCCGTTATTACCTTGAACGTGATCAAGCGTGGAGGAGCGAACCTAATCGAGGCGGCAGATCGCATCGAGAAGACGATTGAAGAATACAAAGAAAATCGATTCCCTGACGGATTAACCGTGACGACCACGGCGGATCAATCAGAACGTACGCGTGGTGATCTAGCGGATTTAATTAATACGGTTGTCCTAGGTTTCATTTTCGTGGTTATCGTGTTGATGTTCTTCATGGGTGTTAGAGATGCGGTATTCGTAGGATTATCGGTGCCTTTGTCGGCCTTGTTGACCTTCTTATTTATGCCGTCCTTAGACTTCAGCTTAAATACCATCGTTCTTTTTGGTTTCCTTTTAGGACTAGGTATTGTGGTGGATGATGCAATTGTGGTCATCGAGAATGCGCACCGTTTGTTCAATAACTTTAAGAAGTTGACCATCACGGAGTCGGTTAAATTAGCCGCTTCAGAGGTATTTATTCCCGTATTATCGGGTACGTTAACGACCATTTCTCCCTTCTTACCTTTGCTATTCTGGCCTGGTATCGTGGGAGAGTTCATGAAATACTTGCCTATCACGTTAATCATTACGCTTTTCGCGTCCCTATTTGTGGCTTATGTCATGAACCCGGTGTTCGCGATTACGTTTATGAAACGTCACGATGAAGAGGTGAACGATGTGAAAAACCCGAAATTCTCGGACATCCGTCGCACCGTATTTATCTTGTTGAGCTTGGCGATTTTTGGCTATGTGATGGGCTTCGGCTTGGGTCACTTTGGCTTTGGTAACTTCTTTGTGTTATGTATCATTCTGTATGTGTTCAATCACTTTGTGATCACACCGAAATGGATTGTGCCCTTCCAAGAGAAGACTTTGCCTAATTTCAAGACGAATTACCGCAAGTTAATCTCGTGGGTTTTGATGGGAAAACGTCCGATTTATGCGACTATTTCTGCCTTCGTTTTATTAGTTGTTACGATCGCGCTAATGGGCGTGGTGAAGCCTAAGGTGGTTTTCTTCCCTTCAGGTGATCCGGATTACATTTATATTTATGCCAAAAATCCGATCGGGACCGATGCGGTCGTAACGGACTCCATGACGAAAATAATTGAGAAGCGTGTGTCTACTTTTATTCAAAAAGAGGGCTATGGAAAAATCGTCAACTCGGTCATTTCAAACGTGGGTAAAAATGCAGGGGATCCGATGCAGCCAGACCGTGGGGCAACGCCTCACAAGAGTAAGGTGACAATCGCATTTGAGAAATTGCAATTACGCGAGGGGATTAAAACAGGCGACGTTTTAAGTAAAATTCAAGCGGATTTTGCCAAAAACCCGTTAGCCGGTGTCGAACTTGCCATCGAACGCGAGAACAATGGCCCACCTACAGGTAAACCTATTTCCATCGAAATCGCAGGTAATGACTTCGACGTTTTACAAGATCTAGAGAAGAAGGTGCGCGCGGCAATTGTCAAATCGGGCATCCAAGGTATCCAAGAATTGAAGTCAGACTTAGTCACAAATAAGCCAGAAATCATCATCGACGTGAACCGCGAGAAAGCATCCCGCGAGGGCATTTCATCTGCACAAGTGGCGATGGCGGTGCGTACCGGTTTATTTGGGGCAGAGATCTCGAAATTCCGCGATGCAAAGGATGAATATCCAATTCAGTTGCGCTTAAAAGGAGATTCTCGCAACCAGATCGAGAAGTTATTGCAGATGAATATCACCTACCGCGATATGAACATGGGTGGCGCCTTGCGTCAAGTACCTTTGAATTCAATCGCCGATATTCGCTACGCAACCTCTTTCAGCCAAATCAACCGCAAAAACCAAGAACGTCTCGTGACCCTCGGTTCTGATGTGATTCAAGGATATAACGCAAATGAAATCGTAGGCGAATTAACCACGCTTTTCGAAGAGATCGACGTTCCTCAAGGATACACGATCCGCATGGGTGGAGAGCAAGAGGACCAAAAAGAATCCGGTACCTTCCTAGGGGTCGCATTCCTTGCTGCTTTGGTATTAATCTACTTAATCCTTGCGTCACAGTTTAACTCTGCGGTGAAGCCATTAATCCTCTTCGCATCGATCTTGTTATCGTTTATCGGGGTGTTATTTGGATTCTTGGCTTTCGGAATGACTTTCTCCGTGATTATGTCCGGCGTAGGTATCATCGCCCTAGC
>CAJCBY010000447.1 GCA_903960725.1 uncultured Cytophagaceae bacterium
AGGAGAAGGTAGCGGCAGAAGCGGCGGCAGGGGATGCAGAAGCAAATAAGGCTAAGATGGATGAATTAACTTCGAAAATTGCAGAAATTCGTGCTAATCTGCCTACTTATTACACAAAGGTTTTAGAAGCAGATGCTTCTAATTATGATGCATTATACCAGTTAGGTGCTTATTACTATAATGATGCGCAAGAAATTAAGCGTGTGGTTAATAGCATGGACATGAGCGAGTACAAGAGGACAGGTAAAGATCTAGAAGCTAAGTTAGCAGTTAAATACAATGAGGCTTTGCCGTTTTTTGAGCGTGCATTTACTCTCAAGAAAGACGAAGACTTAAAAGAAATTTTGAAGCAAGTATATCGTGAGTTAAAAGATGAGGCTAAGTTAGCTGAGTTAGAGAAGTAATAGTCACTAGTCGATTGTCTTAGTAAAAAAAGGAAAGGGTTACTTAGAAATAGGTGGCCCTTTTCTTGTGGCTTAGGGTCTATTTAACATAATATAAATTATATAACAAAACAGTATCCAGTAATCAGTAGCCAGTAACCAGTATGGTGCCCAGTAGTCAGTATCCAGTAGTCAGTAAACTTTATGTTAATTCATCTTTACTCTATACTCATTAATCTATTTCCTGGCTACTGTAGAATGACTACTGACTACTAGATACTGGCTACTGGATACTGTCTTACTGACTACTAACGTGAAACGTCACCGTAAACTCCGTATACGAATCTGGAATAGAAACTACCGAGATTTGGCCATTATGTAATTGAATGATTCGTTCAACCAGTGATAAACCGATGCCGTAGCCTTTAGATGAGGCCGTATTTTCGCCTCTAAAGAAGGGTTGGAATATGTAGGGTAAATCGTTTGCGGGTATGCCTTTTCCTTCGTTTCTGACGAAAATTTGGATAGAATTGCCCGAATTCTTGAAGAAAACTTGGGCAGATTTAGATGGGCTGAATTTGCAGGCATTTTCCATTAAATTCTTCAATGCTGTTAAAATTAGTTTATCATCTGCCTTGATTAAGAGCATTTCCTCATCTTCTGGCATATTAGATGTGTCAATGCTGACTTTGTAGGCGGAGTTTAATTTTTGGGTTAAACTTCTTGCTTCCCAAAGTATTTCGTCGATTCTCCACTCATTAAAGCCTGCCTGGCTGTCAGATAGACTTAATTTGTTCAGTTCTAGTAAGGATTCCGTAATTGCGGCTAATTCTTGGGTATCTTCTAATACCGAACTGATTGTTTTCTTATAATCCCCTAATTCTCTTTCTTTCAGAAGGCTTACTTCTAGTTGAGACGATATTTTGGTCAAAGGGTTTTTCAATTCGTGCGAAACGTTTGCTATAAAGGTTTTTTGTAATTTAAAGGCATTCTCGATACGTTCTAATAGTCGGTTGACCGTAGACACCATCTTCCCTATTTCGTCCTCAAAATCAGGCGATTTGAGGCGTTCCTCTAGACGTTTGGGTGATAGTTTATCAACTTGTTGGATTACTTCAGAAATCGGATTCACCGCTTGACCGGCAAAAAACCAGCCTGAGAGCACCACAATGAGGATAAATAAGAGGAATAAGGCAATTAAGATATTCTTTAGATCTTTTGCATTTTCAGCTGAATATTGGTCTACAGCCCCTGCAAAAACGACTAAACGTCCCTCTGGGGTAGCAAATACGGTGCCTAATACCTCGATATCCTCCCGCTGAAAGCGTATTTCTTGCTTTTGACGCACCTGTTTAATTAGATCGACGTCGATGTGAAGGTTGATACTATCATTCGAAGCGTAGATTCGTTCGTTACATAAATCGTAAACTAGAACACTCTCCCGGTATAATAAATCACGATTAGTTTGCCCAATGATTCCCATTAATTTGGAATCTACTTGGTTTACATTGACGACTAATTGGGCGGTTGTGTTTGCTTTTTGGCGTAAACGGCTATAAAATTTGTCCTTATAATTCTCTTGCGTAAATAAATAGATGACAAAATAGGAAACGAATAAAATCGCAGATACGAGGTAGGTAAACTGGTAGGTCAGCCTGGATCTAATTTGCATGATTATTCGTTTTTAAGGATATATCCTCTGCCAAATTGGGTATGAATCAACTTGCTCGC
This sequence comes from uncultured Cytophagaceae bacterium, assembly GCA_903960725.1. Taxonomy (GTDB): domain Bacteria; phylum Bacteroidota; class Bacteroidia; order Cytophagales; family Spirosomataceae; genus Aquirufa. Next base: position 2,115 of record CAJCBY010000447.1, read on the forward strand.
AAAGCCTTTATCGACCTTTTTACGCAAGTAGTTGACATAAACCTCGATTAAATTAGAACTATTTTCATCCTCTACTTCCCAAATATTCTCAGCAATTTGTGCCTTCGAAATCACCATTTCCTGGTTTCTCAAAAAGTATTCGAGTAATTGGAATTCTTTGGAGGTTAAATTAATGGATTGGCCAGAACGTGTAACTAATTTACTAATTAGGTCCATTTCTAAATCCGCAAATTTGAGTACTTGAGCTTCAATTTGAGTTTGGGATGATCTTTTTAACAGTGCTTTAATGCGGGCTAAAAATTCCTTAAAATCAAATGGCTTCCCTAAATAATCATCCGCTCCTGCATCAAATCCCACCAGTTTGTCATCCGTTGTACTTAACGCAGTTAGCATTAAGATGGGTGTTTGAATTCCCTCTGCTCTCAATTGTTTACAAAGATCTATACCATTAATGCCTGGTATGATGATGTCCGAAACAATCAATGAATAGCTGTTGCGTAAAGCTAATTGCTTCGCGATAGTTCCATCATAGGCCACTTCCACCTCATAGTTGTTTTCCTCTAACCCCTGTTTCAAGGATTGAACGGTTTTAGGTTCGTCTTCTATGAGGAGAATTTTGATCATTTCAGGATGGATTTCAAGTCAGCTGGAGAATAATTAATCGATTTTAAAACTTTATTGTCGGACTTTCTGTATACTTTCCAAACACCATTTTCCGCTTGAATCTCTGCTTCCGTACCATCTTTACCCTGATAGAATTTCACTGTATATTCAGCTTCTTCTAAGGAAGAACAGGCTTTAGACATATTGGAACGTTGCACTTCATTGAATAATTCAACGAATTTTTCACCCAGCCCAAACTCTAGAACCGCACCCGAAAGCACATATTGTAAGTCACAAAGTGCGTCTGCCACCTCCACTAAATCGTTTGCGGCAATGGCCTCTTTCAATTCATCTAATTCCTCGGCTAACAGACTAACGCGTAGATTGCAACGCTCTATGGCTGGAATGGTGGGTTGAGCTAATACAGGAGCTCCAAAGGTTTGGTGAAATTGTGCCACCTGATTCAATGAGTCTAATTTTTCCATTATATATATTCAATTTATTAAAATTAATCAATTAATGGGTCTCTAGCAATATCGGATTTAGGTGGAAAAAGAGGGAAACTGAAAATACAATTGTGCACAAGTGTGGATAACTTGTGGATAACTCGAAAGCGAAATGTGGATAAGTCCGATTTTTGTTTACAATTCTTATTTACTGAGGCTTGCTTTCTGAGAAAGTACCATCGGTATAAAAGATAAGAACACGTTCGATCTTCTTGGCCAAATGAGTCGTAGTTGCAGGAGCAGCAACCGTTAAGCTTGCTTTTTGACTACTTTCTCTAGGTCGTCTGAGATTCGATTGTACGATCGTTTGTTCAGCTAAATTAGTTACGGACGATTCTGGGGCGCTAGGTGTAACGGCATCAAAAAGGGATGGAGTTGCAGTAATTGGCGCGGCCACTACTTTCGGTGCTGAGACTGCTATCGATAAATCTCGTTTATCATCTAATAACTCTTCTGCTGGGATTTCAGGGAAGGCAATGAGAATCTTTTGTACGACATCTAAGCTTGGCTTGTTTCTTCCTGAAAGAATGTGGGAGATACTACTACGCGGAATTCCTAAGGTATCTGCAAACTGGGAGGCACTTAACTTCTTCGCCTGAATTAACAATTCTATTTTAGCACTTAGATTCATCTTTGTAAACACGATTAATGTATTACAAATTTAAACAATCCGCACCTATTTACAAATACCAACTCGCAAAATAATTGTTTACAAAAGTGATACACAATCAGGGTGCAATGCAATCAGTTTACTTTTGTATAATCCACCGATGGCTTTCTTGAAATCCTTTTTGGACATACCTAATTGATCATAGATTTCTTCTGCAGGGCTTTTATCATGTAGATATAATACGCCATTGTTATCTTTAATAGCTTGTAATACTTTCTCCACTTGCGCATCCAAACGAATACGTCCTACCGGTTCCAAACGTAAATCAAGGCGCCCATCTTCTCGTAAATTCTCAATGTAGACAAATGTACTTTGACCTAATATTACATTTGTAAATATTTCGTTTTTAAATAACATACCAATTTTACAATTGTCAACTAAGCACTTAATGCCTAAATCGGTGTATTCAAATGGAACTGCTTCAATCTTTGTCCCTGAGGCGAAACGATTTTCTTCATCTTCAATAAAGGGAGGCAGAAAGTTTTCAATTCTAGCAGAGGCGACGATGCGGTCTGTTTGCGCATCCAAATAAATGTAAACGAGGTAGAATTTACCTACTACCATTTTTTGGTATTGTTGACTAAAAGGAACGAAAAGGTCCTTTGCTAATCCCCATTCCAGAAATACACCGAGTGGAGTCACTGATTTAACCTCTAGGTAAGCGAACTGCTTAATGGTGGCAAATGGCTTTAATGTGGTCGCGATAATGCGGTCTTCCGAGTCACGGTAGATAAATACATCAATCGATGAATCGATTTCATACGTTTCTGGTACGTATTGCAAGGGTAATAGGATTTCATCTTCGTAACCATCTAGATAAAGGCCAAAAGGTACTTCTTTGATAATACGAAGGTGATTGTATTCACCTATTTTCAATTCATTTTCCATAAAAAAGCCCGGCTACGAACCGGGCATTAATTTTTGCTATCTACTAAACGACTACGTTGTTCTCTCTTAATGCTTGATTAAGCGATGTTTTTAAGTCGGTACTTTCTTTTCTTTTACCAATGATTAGGGCGCATGGCACGCCATAGGTTCCTGCTGGGAAGTTCTTTTGGATACTTCCTGGAATGACTACTGAATTCTCAGGTACGTAACCAATGTATTCTACTGGCTCAGGGCCTGAAACATCGATTATCTTAGATGAACCTGTAATGGTTACTCCAGCGCCTAAAACAGCTTTCTTACCTATATGTGCACCTTCCACCACAATACAACGAGATCCAATAAAGGCTCCGTCTTCAATAATAACTGGTGAAGCTTGAGGTGGTTCCAATACGCCACCAATGCCTACACCGCCACTCAGGTGAACGTGTTTGCCGATTTGAGCACAAGAACCTACTGTAGCCCACGTGTCTACCATTGTTCCTTCGTCTACATATGCACCAATATTCACGTAAGATGGCATTAAGATCGTTCCTTTCGCTAAGAATGCGCCATAACGGGCAACAGCAGGAGGAACAACACGAACACCTAAGTCTTTGTAATTAGATTTCAACTTCATTTTATCGTGGAATTCGAAGATTCCTACTTCTGACACGGCCATTTGGCGAATAGGGAAATACATAACGATTGCTTTCTTTACCCATTCGTTTACTTGCCAGCTACCATCAGCCTTAGGTTCTGCCGTACGCAATTCCCCTTTATCCACTAAGTCTACGACTTTCTCTATTGCCTCAATGGTTTCAGGCTTCGAACGAAGCTCCGGGTTGTCCCAGGCGGCTACAATACTATTTTCTAATGAATTCATAAAAATGATATGCAATAAATGAAGATGCAAATTAATCAAAAAAGGCTAGGCTTCCCCAGATCAGAGGAAATAAAATAGGCTCCTATTGATAAAGGGCATGAAAAATGACTCAAAAATCGAACTAAATTTAACTTAAACTTTAATAAGTCATTTAGCTGATTATCAATCAGTTATATAGTTATGCGAAATAATATTTTGGTAAATTTTGCTAGAAAATTAGCTAAAAAGACAAGTGACATTCTGTCACTCCCCTACCCCATCGACCTGGAGCATTTTTTCCTTATACAAATATGCAAAAATAATTTGAATAAAAAACGTATCCGCGTAATTTTTGCACAAAAATCATATAATTAGCTTTATTGCTAAATTAAAATATCCTGATTTACTTTTGTAAAATAGGCCCTGTAAACGTTTAATTGGGTTTATTTAATCCTATCTCTCTTGGAATAATACATTTTAAATGCTATATTTGATCTTTGTATGAAATCAAATTAATTTATTCAATGAAAAAAATTAAAGTTGCTATTAATGGTTTTGGTCGTATCGGTCGACTTACTTTCCGTCGTTTATTGGAAAAAGAAAATGTGGAAATCGTTGCTATTAACGATTTAACTGACAATGCTACTTTAGTACACCTACTAAAGTATGATTCAGTTCACGGTCGTTTTAATGGAACTGTTACTTCTGATGCTGACAGCATTACTGTTAATGGTAACGTGATTAAGGCTTTTGCAGAACGTGATCCTAAGCAATTACCTTGGGGTGCTTTAGGAATCGATGTTGTTTTAGAATCTACAGGTCGTTTCATCGATCAAGAAGGTGCTGGACAACACTTAGTCGCTGGCGCTCGTAAAGTAATCATCTCCGCTCCTGCTAAAGGTGATATTCCTACAGTCGTTTTAGGTGTTAATGATTCTACATTAACGGATGATATGACGATTATCTCTAATGCATCTTGTACAACTAACTGTTTAGCTCCAATGGCTAAGGTGTTAGACGATGCTTTTGGAATCGAAAAAGGATTTATGACTACGGTTCATGCTTATACAGCGGACCAAAACTTACAAGATGCACCTCACTCCGATTTACGTCGTTCTCGTGCTGCAGCTTATTCTATCATTCCTACTTCTACAGGTGCTGCGAAAGCAGTAGGTTTAGTATTACCTCACTTAAAGGGTAAATTAGATGGTAACGCCATGCGTGTTCCTACTCCAGATGGATCAGTTACTGATTTCACTGTTGTTTTGAAGAAAGAGGCTACAGTGGCTGAAATTAACGCTGCTATGAAAGCTGCGGCTGATGGTCCAATGAAAGGTATCCTAGAGTACACAACTGACGAAATCGTTTCTATTGACATCATCGGTAACCAACACTCTTGTATCTTAGATTCTAAGTTAACAACAGCAATGGGTAACTTAGTGAAAGTAGTAGGTTGGTATGATAACGAATTTGGTTATTCGTCTCGTGCAGCAGATTTGATCGCTCGCGTAGGATAATCAACTTGTTTGATATAAATGAAAAAGCCTCTCCATTTGAGAGGCTTTTTTTATTTCAGGTTGATGGCTCTGAGGTAATTAATGTTAAATCCTTTTTCGTAGAACATTTCCTCGAAGCGTGTTTTGATTCCAAAATGATCATCCATCCATTCGGACGTATACAAATCAGTTGTTTTTACGATTACATCCCATCCGTTTTCCACTAAAGATCCCTCTGAAAATTCGAAGAAGGGTAAGGAATCCGTTTTTAAGTGAACAATACCGCCAGGCTTTAGGATTTTCTTGTAGCGATTAAGAAAGGTGTGAAAAGTGAGCCGACGTTTTTCGTCACGATCCCGAAGACGTGGGTCTGGAAAAGTAATCCAAATTTCATCTACTTCATTTTCGGCGAAATGTTCATCAATCTCTTGCATGTGAATTCGCAGAAAGGCAGTGTTCATTAACTCGAGTTCACTTGCGGCTCTCCCTCCTTGTGCTAAACGATCCCCTTTTACATCCACTCCAACGAAATTCATATCAGGGAACAGTTTCCCTAATCCATTGGTATACTCTCCCCGGCCACAGCCTAACTCTAACACTAATGAATGTGTATTGTTAAAGTATTGCGATTTCCATTTGCCCGCTAAAGTTCCGAAAATGGGTTTCGGACTTTGGATGACATTGTCTAAAGCGATGGCTAGATTGTATTTGGCTGTTTTTCGTCTGCTCAAGATGTACGCGTATTAAAAGGTAATTTCACCTATAAGGTAGGTGCTTCCACAGATGAGTATTCCATCTGAAGAACTTGAATGTGATTTTGCGCGGGTAATGGCTTCATTCACGGAATGAACGACTTTACCCTGGAGGCCTTTCGTTGCAGCTATTTTTTGTAGTTCCAAAGCTGAGATTGCTCTCGGGTTGTTCGCTTGGGAAAAATAATAGGTCGCATCGTGGGGAAACAAGGATAAAACTGAATCGATATCTTTATCAGCTACCATTCCGAGTATAATGGTCAAATGATTGAACTTCTCTTGTTTTATTTGTTGCAAAATCTCTATGATGCCACTTTTGTTATGTCCGGTGTCCGCAATAATTTTCGGACTATTTCCTAAAATTTCCCAACGGCCTTGTAATCCGGTATTCACTCGGGTCCGCTCAATTCCTGATTTGATTTTTGAAGCCTCTAGTGGAATGATTGACTGAACCTGTTCGCACCAAGCCAATACGCCGCGTATGTTTTTTTGCTGGTAAAGTCCTTTGTACGGGCTATAGATGTTCATTTCACCCCAGGTTGGGCTTGTGAAAATGAAATTTGAAGCGCTAACTACGTCTGAAGCAAATTGTAGTGGGGCATTAACGGAAGACGCTTTGGCAATGAAAATACCTGACGTTTCATCTTGTTTTTCACTAATTGTAACCGGTATCTGAGATTTAATAATCCCAGCCTTTTCTGACGCAATTTTTTCCAACGTATCCCCTAGCAAATCTTG
>CAJCBY010000448.1 GCA_903960725.1 uncultured Cytophagaceae bacterium
GGGAGGAGATGTTTCGGTTGACCCGCATTTTACACGAGATGGGGATTAAAAAGGTTCGCATCACGGGAGGAGAGCCGTTTGTTCGGAATGGTTTGCTGGATTTTCTAACGAATTTAGCGGGCTTGAAAGACCTAGAAATCTGTTTAACAACGAACGGCGTTTTCGTAGGGGATTACATCGAATCCTTGCAAAAGCTGGGTGTGCGCCACATCAATTTGAGTTTAGACTCGTTAGATCGGGATCGTTTTCAGCAGATAACACGGCGTGATGATTTTGCCAAAGTATATGAAAACCTTATCCGCTTAATCGATGCTGGTTTCCAAGTCAAGATCAATGCCGTTGTGATGCAGGGCAAAAACGAGGAGGATATTATTGCCTTAACGGAGTTCGCTCGCGAGCATCCGGTTTCGGTTAGATTTATCGAAGAGATGCCATTCAATGGTTCGGGATTAGTAGAGGAGAAATTGTTTTGGGATCATGCCCGTATTTTAGAGCGCATTCGGTCTCAATTTTCAGACTTAAAAGCGAGACCCTTTTTGTTCGGTGAAACAGCGAATACCTATGAAATCCCTGGATTTAAAGGCAATGTGGGAATCATCGCAGCCTTTACGCGTACGTTTTGTGGAAGCTGCAACCGCATTCGCTTAACTGCTAAAGGTCAAGTCAAGACTTGCCTCTACGATGATGGCGTTTTTGATATGAAGCCGTATCTTCGTAGTGAAGTGAGTGATGAGGAGGTGAAAGAACAATTTTTGACCTTATTTAAATCGCGTCCGTTGGATGGATTTGAAGCAGAAAATAAAAGAAAAGGAGTTATCACGGAATCGATGACGACTATTGGAGGCTAACCTGAAAGGTTAACATTTAAGAATTCATATGAGCCAATTATCAAGCCTGATTGAGAAATTTTCTAGCCTGCGCGTTCTCGTGATTGGCGATTTAATGGTGGATGCCTATACCTGGGGAAAGGTGAATCGCATTTCGCCTGAAGCGCCTGTTCCCGTGGTAAATGTAATCAAGCGCGAATCGCGCTTAGGCGGTGCCGGTAACGTGGTATTGAACATCGCGAGCCTGGGTGCTAAACCCTATGTTTGCTCCGTTATTGGGGATGATTCCACGGGCGAAACCTTGCAAGGGATTCTAAAGGCCGTTGGTCTTTCCACCGCAGGTATCATTACCGAAAAAGGTCGTCCTACCACGGTTAAAGAACGTGTCATCGCTGGATCCCAACAATTAATACGTGTGGATTCGGAGACCGAGGCTCCTATCTCAGTTGCATCCTCGAACGCTTTATTGAAACAAGTGAAAGCCTGGTTGCCGGAAGTCGATGTGATTCTTTTTGAGGATTATGACAAAGGGGTTTTAAGTCAGGGGCTGATTCAAGACATTATTTCTCTGGCGAAAGCGCACCAAATCCCAACGGTCGTTGACCCTAAGAAGAAGAACTTTTTCGCCTACAGCGGAGCCACTTTATTCAAACCAAATTTGAATGAATTGCGGGATGGATTAGGGTTAGAGCCAGACGCTGTCAAGCCTGAAGCCATTGCAAAAACAGTCGCTGATTTCAAAGCAGCGCAATCCTTCACTGGTCTGTTTGTGACGATGTCCGAACGCGGTGTGTATATGGATTATGCAACTGATCAAATTCAAATCCCCGCGCACATTCGCCAAATCGCCGATGTTTCAGGCGCCGGTGATACGGTCATTTCCATCGCTGCTTGCGCATTAGCCGCGGGCGGTTCTGCTAAGCAAATTGCTGAGCTCGCTAACTTAGGCGGAGGCTTAGTCTGTGAATCTTTAGGGGTTGTTCCGATCGATGTGGAATTGCTGAAGAGGGAAGCCTCTAAAATATAAAAAAAGCCCCGAACGAAAATTCGGGGCTTTTTTATGATCCTATAGATTTAGCTTATCCCACCCAAGCCGTAAATTCAATCTCCACTTTATATTGTGGAGCGATCAAAGCAGAAATTTCATAAATCCCTGTAGTCGGTTTGATGTCGCTAAAGAAGTGCGAATGAGCACGCGCGATGTCTATATTTTTAGACATATCCGTCGTGAAAATGCGGGTACGTACCACGTCCTTTAGGGATGAACCAGCTTCTTCTAAAACGACCGAGATGCGTTCGATGATATTATAGGTTTGAGCGTAGAGATCGTCAGCGGTCACTTTTTCGCCATCAATCAGGGCAACAGTACCGGAGATTTCTAACAAGTTCCCA
>CAJCBY010000449.1 GCA_903960725.1 uncultured Cytophagaceae bacterium
ATATATTTTTGCTTCTTTTTCCAATGAATAAATCAACTAAGGCCTCAAAAAATCCCTGCAAAAATACATAAAGTCCGTCAGGTAATAAGTTTAATTCGTAGTTTTAAGAAATAATTTTAGGTCAACCCTATGCTGTTACGTGTTTTGCTTTCCTGTGTCATCCTTATTTTGAGCATGAATGTTCAAGCACAGAATCAGTCTATCACAAAAAATAAGCCGCTAATAGATACGTCAGTTCATCAAAAGGGTTTATTTAATGGCCGCCTATCTACAGGCTTAGAAAGCAAGGCAGAGGAAGCGAAGAAATTCAAAGAAGACAGCAAGGCATTTATCGAGAGTTTGGGGGTGAAGGATTTGGGAAAAAAAATCGTCAAAACCGCTAAGAAAAAACTTCAACCACGGGATGAATACGCCGGCATTAAAACCGAAAAAAAACTGGGGAACTACGGGAGTGGTGTCCGAATGACGGTGGAAGAGGTTAATGTGGTGAAATATGTGGAAGATGAAGCATTAAGTCCCTATGCGCAAGATATTTTCATCTATGACCCGTCCCAATCCCGCGTCATTTCGATCCCCTTAAAGGACGCAAAAAACGCTCAAGTCTGCCACGGCCCCTTCAAAAAATACGTAAATCAAAAACTTATCGAGGATGGTTTTTACTATATGGGTCAAAAAGATGGCCGATGGGAAACCTACGGTCCAGAAAATGAACTAGAAAACAAAGTGTATTACGTGAGAGGATACACGGCTGGATCAAGTATTGACTATTATGATGCCGCAAAAAAGAAAATCAAAACAGTAATTCCGCGCTTTTATGGTAAAGTAAGCGGAACCTATTTCGCATTTTACCCCAATGGCGCCTTGAAAGAAGATGGTAGACTAGATGACAGTGTTAAAGTAGGTCGCTGGCGAGAATACCATGAGCTGGGTTCTGGGGGAAGGCTGCATAAGGAGTGGCGCTATGGGAAAGATAAATTTGACTCTGCGGAGCCGTTGTTAATTCAAGAGCGCGATCAACAATCGAAAATAATTTTTCAAACAAAGGAGCCATTGTCCCAAAGACAATCAGGCGAAAACCCAATCAACGACACAGATGATGAAGATGGAGAAGAGGACTCGCTCATTTCTTCTATCGACACTAATTTTAAAATTTTTACTTATCATTTATCGCTTAGTCATTCTGAATTACATGTATCCATCACCAATGGATTTAAGGTAACCTATCAAACACCCCCCCGATTGTTCTGTTTAATTTCGAATCAACTATCATTAATTAAACAAACAATATGAAACAATCAGAATACGTTCAATCCTTTGTAAAATGGGATTGGAAATCAGGCGTTGCTGTCTTTTTAGTAGCATTACCCCTCTGTCTTGGGATTGCCTTAGCATCTGGAGCTCCCTTATTTGCTGGCCTAGTGGCTGGAATTGTGGGTGGTACCTTAGTATCACTTTTGTCTGGATCCGAACTTTCTGTCAGCGGTCCAGCGGCTGGATTAACCATCATTGTGGCAACAGCCATAACTGACCTAGGTTCATTTCCTGGATTTTTAGTCGCGGTCATTATCGCTGGACTCATCCAAGTAGTTTTAGGCTTATTGAAATGGGGTAAAATCGGCGGATTTTTCCCGTCCTCTGTTATTCGAGGCATGCTAGTGGCCATTGGAATCGTGATCATTTTAAAACAAATTCCTCACGCTATTGGCGATGATTTAGATTTTATCGGGGAATTTGAATTTGACCAAAAAGATGG
>CAJCBY010000450.1 GCA_903960725.1 uncultured Cytophagaceae bacterium
ATTGAAAAAGGGAAAATGGGTTCCGATGCTCAGAAAGCAATGGCAACCTTAAAAGGACTGACCATCCGTGGCTATATGACGACTGAATATGTAATGGTTAACCATTTGAATTATGTCATGGCCCCGGGATTTTTCAATGGCTGCGAACCTCTAAAAAAATAAACCGAACGATGAATATTTTAACGAATGCAGAGAAGCGTACCTATGGAGCGATTGTTATCGGATCTGGTATGGCGGGCGGCTGGGCTGCTAAAGAATTTTGTGATAAAGGAATTAAGACTTTAGTGCTCGAAAGAGGGCGCAAGGTGGCACATAATGAAGATTATCCCACGACGTTGATGAGCCCTTGGGAGTTCGAACACCGGGGACAATTAACGAAAGAGGAAGTAGCTGAGAACCCGATTATTTCGAAATGTTATGCGTTTAGAGAGGATGCGAAGCACTTTTTTGTCAAAGATAAAGAGCATCCTTACATTCAAGACAAGCCATTTGACTGGATTCGTGGCTACCAAACAGGCGGCAAATCGCTGATGTGGGCTCGCCAGACGCAACGCTGGTCTCAGCTTGATTTTGATGGTCCAGCGCGCGATGGATTCGCTGTGCCTTGGCCTATCACCTATAAAGAGATTGATCCTTGGTATTCTTATGTGGAGCATTTTGCGGGAATTTCCGGGAATAAGGATGGGTTAGACTCTCTACCGGATGGGGATTTTTTACCACCGATGGAGTTGACTTGTGTGGAGAAACATTTCCAAAAAGAGATGAAGCGATTGTATTCGGATCGCCATGTGATTATAGGGCGTTGTGCTCACTTAACGGAGCCGCGTGAGATTCACTTTAAGCAGGGTCGTGGAACGTGTTTGGGTCGTAATTTATGCCAAAGGGGTTGTCCTTACGGCGGTTATTTCAGTGCTAACTCGTCTACTTTGCCTTGGGCTGCTAAGACAGGAAATATGACCCTTAGAACGGATTCGGTTGTTCATTCGATCATTTATGATGAGAAGAAACAGAAGGCGGTAGGGGTTCGTGTCGTAGATGCACACACAAAAGAGATGGTGGAGTATTATGCTAAGGTGATTTTTGTGACGGCTGCGGCGATCAATACGAACTTGATTTTATTGAACTCAAAGTCCTCTCGTTTCCCGAATGGATTAGGAAACGACAGTGGATTATTAGGAACGCACGTTGCCTTCCATAATTACCGTGCCTCTTTATCTGCGGAATACGAAGGATATTTAGACTATAAAACAGCTGGAGGACGCCCTAATTCAGGTTATATCCCGCGTTTTAGAAATCTATACAAGCAAGAAACGAACTTCTTACGTGGGTATGCGGCTGGAATGAGTGGTGGCCGTGGAACGCATGCGGACCAAAGTTCCGTAGGAGAAAGTTTGAAGAATTCTTTATTGAATCCAAAATGGTCGAACTGGTATGCTGGATCGCACATGATGGGAGAAACGATTCCGAAGGAAAGTAATAAAGTGACTTTGGACGCAACGAAAAAAGATGACTGGGGTATGCCATTACTGCATATGGACGTGAG
>CAJCBY010000451.1 GCA_903960725.1 uncultured Cytophagaceae bacterium
AAATACATGGTTAAACCCACGATGATGCCTAAACCTATTTGGCCTATAATCTTAAATTTACCCGACAAACCATCCTTGTTCTTCTTGAATACTTTGATATAATCATCCGTAAAGCCTACCGCACCCAGCCAAATAGCCGAGGTAACCAGCAATACGATGTAGACGTTTGTAATCTTTGAAAAAAGAAGTGTTGGAATCAATAAAGACAATAAAATAATAAAGCCTCCCATGGTAGGAGTGCCTTTTTTAGCCATTTGGCCCTCTAATCCTAGATCCCGAATTTCCTCTCCAATTTGCAAACGCTGCAATCGATAAATAACTGCCTTACCCCAAATAGCTGCAATTCCCAATGAAGTAATGATGGCAGCGAAAGCACGAAAAGTGATATACTGAAAAACACCTGCACCAGGAATGTTCAAGGTTTTATCTAAGTATTCAAAGAGGTAATATAGCATGTAACGAGTTTTTAATTTATAAAATTGCAAAAAATCAAGTTGAAATCAAACTCAGCTAAAGGCCTCCCCTAAGACTAATTTATCATCAAAATCATATTTCACTCCATTGATTTCTTGGTAATTCTCATGCCCTTTACCTGCGACTAAAATGATATCTCCAGCCTGCGCTAATTCTCTTACTGCAAAAAAGATACCGTCCTTCCTGTCTAAAACGCGATGTACTTTCGATTTAAACTCAGCCGGAACACCTGCCTCCATGTGATCTAAAATAACTTCAGGATCTTCTTTACGTGGGTTATCGGAGGTTAACACAACTGAATCACTGAATTTAGCTGCTAATTCAGCCATAATGGGCCTTTTACCGGTATCTCGATTTCCGCCACAACCCACGACGGTAATCACTTTTTGGGACTTATTCTTAATCGTTTGTATCGTTTTTAAGACATTTTCTAAGGCATCAGGCGTGTGTGCATAATCCACAATTCCCATTTTATGGTTAGAGCCAGCCAATTGTTCGAATCGACCAGGGGCCGTCTTCAAAGCCGAAATCTGCACCAATACTTCATGAGATTCCTCTCCTAGTAAAAGAGCTGCGCCATAAATACCCAATAAATTATAGGCATTAAATGTTCCAATCAACTGAGCATGTACTTGTTGGTGGTCGATTTCTAATTGTAAACCACCGACTCCATTACTGATAATTTTCGCCTTGAAATCAGCTGCATTCAACAAGCCAAAGCCATATTTTTTTGCCGCCGTATTCTGCAACATTACCATACCCCGTTTGTCATCCACATTCGTTAATGCAAAGGAGGACGCTGGGAGGCAATCAAAGAAGCCTTTTTTAGCCTTAATGTATTCATCAAAAGTTTCGTGAAAATCCAAGTGATCGCGCGTGATGTTTGAGAAAATGGCTCCTGCGAACTGAACGGCGTGAATGCGCTTTTGAACCACCGCATGAGAACTCACCTCCATAAATGCGTGGGTACATCCCGCTGAAACCATGTCCGCTAACAAGGCATTTAAGCTCAACGCATCTGGCGTTGTGTGGGTGGATGGAATAATCTTATCTTCAATCTTATTCACCACGGTGGAAATTAATCCACACCGATGGCCTAGGCGTTTAAACAATTCAAAGAGTAAAGTAACGGTTGTTGTTTTGCCATTGGTACCCGTTATCCCCACTAACTTTAACTTCTTAGAAGGGTGATCGTAAAATTCTGCAGCTGCCTCCGCTAAAGCTTGATTCGAATCAGCCACTTGAACACACCTTACATCAGCAGGAAGCTCGGACGGAGTTTTTTCTACTACCCAGTACTTGCATCCTTGCTCATAAACTTGGGTTAAAAAAGAATGACCATCCACTTGGGTACCAGGAATGGCAAAAAACACAGAACCTGCTGCTGCCTTACGTGAATCAAAACATAAATTTTCAATAGTAACTCCAGGAAACAGTGCAATTTGTGCCATATTAATGCAGTTGAATAAAGACTAAACTATTTTTTGCGGCAGCAGCACCCGCAGGAATCGATTGATTCGTCACTGTACCAAAACCATTCGCTCGCACCTTTAACCCTTTGTTTTCCAAAGCAAACAAGGCATCGCGTAAATTCATCCCCACCACATTGGGTACCGTTTTAGGGGTCATGGTTATTGTCTGATTTCTGACCGCTTTTTTCTCTAAATTAAAATTAAGCCATTGTCCATTCTCCTCTACTTTAGGCAAACCTAAATGAGAGAATAAGGTATTTTGGTCTGCTGGATGAATCAGGTGAGCTAACTTATTTTTATTCAAAGAATCAGGCAAATATCCTCTCAGCGTTTGCTGTAACTTCATATCACGCAAATAAATGCGATCTGAGATTTCCTTGAATACCGGGGCAGTAACCTGACGAGCATAGGTCCCTTCTGAATTACCCTTAGGCTCATCCACCGCCACTAAAATGGTGTATTTAGGTTTTTTAGCTGGGAAATACCCGACAAAAGTGGTGTAATAAACCCCTTTTGTATAACCCTTCTCCCCCGATCTACTTCTTTGTGCCGTTCCCGTTTTACCAGCAATTCCATAGACAGAACCTTTGATATTATCAGCGGTTCCATTCGTCACTACCTTTTCTAACATTGTTCTTAGTTTTTCAAGGGTCTCCTTGGAACAAAGGGGTTTCGTATCCCGTTTTTGGGAAGCTGTGTAATCAATAACTACTTCATCCCCCCGAGTCGCCTTACTAACAATGATGGGTTGAATCCAGTAGCCATTATTAGCAATCGCATTGTAAAAAGATAAAATTTGCAAAGGTGGATACTGTGTAGAATAACCTACTGAAGACCACAACAATTGTAGGCCATCCCATTTAGCCGGAACGGGGAATACAGGCTTAGGACTTGGTTTTAATTGAAAATCCAAGGATTCAATCAAGTGGAACTTTTTTAAATAATTATAGTACTTTTCATTATTAGAGGTCCCAAATGCCTCTTGTACTAATTTCATCGTTCCCACATTCGAAGAACTCGCCACTACTCTTTCCATATTAACCGTTCCCAGCGGGTGTGAATCCGTCATGGTACCATTGTATAATTTAAATTGGCCATTCCCGGTATTAACCATTTTAGTCAGCGGATAGCCCTTTTCCTCAATCACAGCCATCAAGGATGCAATCTTGAAGACCGATCCAGGGTCCCTCGATTCCAATAAAGCGTAGTTATAGGTTTCCGAATAACCTGTAGGCGAATTCGCATTTTGGGCGATATTAGAGAGTGCCTTTATTTTTCCGGTAGAGGTTTCCATCACAATGGCTACCGCGTAGCGGCCTTGGAATTTCTTCATCCCATTAAATAAGGCCGTTTCTACAATT
>CAJCBY010000452.1 GCA_903960725.1 uncultured Cytophagaceae bacterium
AACGCGAACAAGCCATATCCCGGACCTTCCATATACCCCGGAACATCTGATTTATTTGCCTCTACCGCCGCCTGATTCACAGGAGTTGTAAATGGCATTTTACCCGTTGGTTTATAAGCGCCTGTCACGATATCAAGTAGCGCTTCTTGCGTTGTCCCAAAAGTCGCGATGATAGAAGAAGCCTTACCTTTATCAATCTCCTCAATCACCCAGGGGTTCGTATAATTGATGGCTACAATCGTCGGTTTTGCATTCAATACCTCATTCACGTGATTCACATCGATACGATTCTTTGACAGATTCAAATCAATTTTAGAACCTTGTGAGCTGAACAATCCACCAGAGGTAGGAACTAGCCACAATAGAACGACATCTGCCTCTTCCTTCGTGGAAACGAATTCTAATCCTGGGTAGTTTGGTTTCGATACCTTAATTGCTTCACCTGCAGTACGACCTGATTGGAAATACGTCTCGAAATATACTTTCGTTTTCTTCGCTAGAGGCAAACGCTTATCGTCGTTGCGCAATAAGACAATCGATTTGCGTAGTGCCAAATCCGCAGCAGCCACTGCTTCCTTATTTCCTACCGTCCTCACCGCTTCTTCCACATTTACATACGGATTCTCGAAAAGGCCTAAGTCGAATTTCTCTTTCAATAATTTCGCCACCGATTGGTTAATGCGCTCTTCTGAAACTAATCCAGTCTTTACGACTTCGATCAAAGTCGTAGGATCTGCCGCACCAGAGAAAATATCTACTCCGGCGTTTAAGGCTTTTTTATAACGCTCAGGAATACTGATATTTTCCACACCCCAAGGCATCATTTCGATAGGACCCGTGTCCGAATTGATAATCCCGCTGAACCCTAATTTGCCTTGTAATAAATCGCCGATCATCGCTTTGTTATAGGAGAATCCCACCTCCTCGAATTCCTTTCCTTTAGGGGCAGAATAGTATGGCATAATAGCTGAAGTTCCTGCCGCGATGGCCGCCTTAAATGGCTTTACGTGGTAGTCAAACATACCCCCTGGATAATGAGCAAACTTACCCCAATCGAAGTGTGAATCTTGTCCGTCCACTTGTGGGCCACCTCCTGGGAAGTGTTTGGTAGTCATTGCCACAGAGGTGTTAGAAAGTTTATTTCCTTGGAAACCTAAGACGATCTCAGTAATCATCTTCGAAGCTAAATCCGCATCTTCGCCAAAAGTTCCTTCCACCCGACCCCAGCGCGGTTCTGTCGCTAAATCCGCCATATACATATAGCCTTTACGAAGACCCACGGCACGCCATTCAGCCGAAGCCGTTTCGGCAAACTTGCGTGTTAAGGTAAAGTCGCGCATCGCCGCTAAACCTAATTCGCCTGGCCACTTTGAGAAGGCGGTAACGCCCACACTAAGTCCCACAGACGCATCCGTAGTTACGTGGTTACGCGGATTCGAAGCGACGATTGCCGGGATTCCTAGACGTGTTGATTCGCAGAGTTCTTGTAAGTTATTTGACCATTTGGCCATGATTTCAGGCGATGCATTTGCACGTAAAATAAAATGGCGTAAGTGATATTGCTTTACGCCTTTTGTGGTTCCCGCTGCAGACATATTGGGTGCACCTAAAGGCTTGCGGGTAAACATATTTGTCGTTTGGACTAAATCGTCTTCATTAAATCCTTCCGTAATCGTGGGTTTTGGTCCGCCACCTTGAACTCCATTTGCGAATACTTGATCCCCGCCCATACGCGTCGTACTGATGAGCATGAAGCCGAGTTTTTCTTCCAAAGTCATTTGGGAAACTAAATCCTTCGCACGTTCCGAAGTAGGCAAGCGCCAATCTTCGTATTTATCCAGTTTATTGTTCTTGTTGAGATCTTTAAAAGATAATTTTCCTACACGCAGGGTAGGGGTTTTCATTGCGACGATGACTGGTTGTGTTTGGGCGAATAAGGAGCCAGACGCAAAAAGCAAAGCAAGTAGCACACGAGATTTCATAGGATTTTTCTTTCTTTGTATGGTAAAGCAAATCTGTAGCCAATTTTAATCATATGAAAGACCCGAATGTAGACGAATTCATCCAAAGTGCCGACAAGTGGTCAGCAGAAATGGCTTGTTTGCGCCGAATTTTGCTGGACTGTTTGCTGATCGAAACCTATAAGTGGAAGACTCCGGTGTATATGGTGGGCAAGAAAAACATTATTGCTATTTCTAGCCTTAAAGACCATTGTGCTTTGAATTTTTTCAACGGTGCGTTATTGCAGGATGAGGCCGAGATGTTGATTAAACCCGGTGAGCATACGCAATTAGGTCGCTGGATGAAGT
>CAJCBY010000453.1 GCA_903960725.1 uncultured Cytophagaceae bacterium
AAATGAAATTATTTGCTCTACATGGTATGACATTGTTTATTCATAATGTCTTTGGTGCGATTTAACGTAGGCCAAAACTTCACTTGACCCACCATAAGGAAAAGTTTCTACGGATTGGACAGTAAATTCAATGGTTTTTACTCTTAAAGTATAGATGCCAGTAAATACCACAGCAACCGTGATTTTATGAGCTAAAAGGGGAATAAACGGATTCAAGCAGGAGACGAATTGGTGAGGTTCTCATACAATTACTTTTACATTTACAATAAATTAAACGATAATGGGTTCAATTTTAGGTCTTTTCTTCCATTCATTAGGTGGTTTCGCATCTGGTAGTTTTTACATTCCTTACCGAAAGATTCAGGTATGGTCTTGGGAAAGTGCTTGGATTGTGGGCGGGGTATTCTCCTGGTTAATTGTTCCTTTTTTGGCTGCCTGGTTAACTATTCCTGATTTTATGGGGATAATTCAGAACATTGATTCTGATACGTTTTTTTGGACTTTTGTATTTGGTGTGTTGTGGGGTATTGGTGTTTTGTCCTTTGGTTTAGCGATGCGTTATTTAGGTATGTCCTTAGGTATGTCCATTGCTTTAAGTTTGTGCAGTATTTTCGGAGCATTAGTACCACCTATTTACAGAGAATTAGCTGTTGTGGATGGAGACACCTTTTCTCGTATTGTCGGAAGTACAGGAGGCCAAGTGGTTTTATTGGGAATTTTAGTTTGTGTGTTTGGGATATTTCTATGCGGTAAAGCGGGGATGATGAAGGAAGGGGAGTTGTCTCAAGAACAGAAACAAGAGACGATAAAAGAGTTTAGCTTAACGAAAGGGTTGATCGTGGCCACCATTTCAGGTCTTTGTTCTGCATGTTTCAATTTTGGTATTGAAGCCGGAAAGGATATGGCAGATGTGGCTGTTGCAAAAGGCTGTGATCCATTGTTCCAAAACAACGTCATTTTTATTGTGGTTTTATGGGGAGGCTTCTTGACAAACTTTGTCTATTGTATGTATTTGAACTTTTCAAATAAGTCTTTTGGTGATTATTTGAATGCTGTAGCTCCTTTAAGAATGAATTACCTATTCGCAGCCGTCGCGGGCACAACTTGGTTTCTGCAATTCTTTTTTTACGGAATGGGGGAGAGTAAATTAGGTAACGGAGCGAGTTCATGGATTTTGCACATGGCTACGATCATTATCACGTCTAATTTTTGGGGCCTTTATTTCAAAGAATGGAAAGGAGTTTCGTCAAAAACGATGCGTACCGTTATAGGTGGCATTGTGGTGATTCTGATCTCTGTTATCATTGTAGGTATTGGTAACTCGATTCAGTAATGTTCAGATTGATTCAACTAGATTAATTAGGTCTTCCTGGTAGCCGGCTCGATGGAAATACCTATTTAATTTTATTTTGCGAACGGCCCCATTGTCTTCCATTTATTTGGCAAAATATCAATTTTACAGTCGGTTTGCCTTGCGTTTTTGCAAAAAAAACACGATTTTTGTAGCTTAATTATAATTAAAGCGCCTTTTAAATTAATTTATATAATGAGCAATTCCCCCACCACCTTGTTTGATAAAGTATGGGATTCACATGTCATTCGAAAAATTGAAGATGGTCCAGATGTATTTTTCATCGATCGTCATTTTATTCATGAAGTAACTTCACCTGTAGCTTTTTTAGGTCTTGAAACACGCGGAATAGGTGTGTTGTTTCCGGAGCGTACGTTTGCTACAGCAGATCACAATACCCCTACGATTAACCAGCACTTACCTGTAGAGGATCCTCTTTCTGCGAATCAATTGTTGCAATTAGAGAAGAATACGGCTAAATACGGGATCTCTCATTGGGGTCTTGGTAATCCTAAAAATGGTATTGTTCACGTGGTAGGGCCAGAAAACGGTATTACCTTACCTGGAATGACGATTGTATGTGGTGATTCTCATACCTCTACCCATGGTGCTTTTGGCGCTATTGCCTTTGGTATCGGTACCTCAGAAGTAGAAATGGTTCTTTCGTCTCAGTGCATTATGCAACCTAAGCCTAAAAAAATGCGTATTAACGTGAATGGGGTTTTAGGAAAAGGAGTTACTCCCAAAGACGTGGCCTTATACATTATTTCTAAATTATCTACCTCTGGCGCTACGGGTTATTTCGTAGAATATGCAGGTGATGTTTTTGAAAAAATGTCAATGGAAGGCCGTATGACGGTGTGCAATTTGAGTATCGAGATGGGAGCACGTGGTGGAATGATTGCTCCTGACCAAACTACCTTCGATTATATTAATGGTCGGGAATTAGCGCCTAAAGGGGCTGATTGGGACAAGCAATTAGCGTATTGGAAAACATTGAAAACAGATGCAGGTGCTTCTTTTGATGAAGAAATTACATTCTTAGCGTCTGATATTGAACCCATGATTACCTACGGTACTAACCCTGGAATGGGGATGGGTATTTCGAAGCAAATTCCGAATGCGGAAGATGTGGAAGGTGGCGTATCAACGTATGAGAAATCGTTGGATTATATGGGCTTTGCTCAAAATGATTCTATGATCGGTAAGAAAGTCGATTACGTATTTATTGGATCATGTACGAACGGTCGTATCGAAGATTTCCGTGCTTTTGCATCGATTGTTAAAGGACGTAAGAAAGCAGATAATGTGACGGCTTGGGTTGTACCGGGTTCTCATATTGTGGAAGCTCAAATTCGCGAAGAAGGTATTTACGATATATTGATTGAAGCAGGTTTTGCTTTGCGTCAGCCAGGTTGTTCTGCTTGTTTAGCGATGAACGATGACAAAATTCCAGCAGGCAAATATGCTGTGAGTACGTCTAATCGTAACTTTGAAGGTCGTCAGGGACCTGGTTCTCGTACTTTATTAGCGAGTCCATTAGTGGCAGCTGCTGCAGCAATTACGGGTGTAGTAACTGACCCAAGAGAATTTTTATAAGATTGAATAAATAAAAGCAAGATGGCTTACGATAGTTTTAAAGTAGTAAGAAGTTCCGCAGTTCCTCTTCCGATTGAGAATGTGGATACTGACCAAATCATCCCGGCTCGTTTCTTGAAGGCAACGGAGCGTACTGGTTTTGGTGATAATTTATTTAGAGACTGGCGTTATGATAAAAACGATGCTCCTAAGGCAGATTTCGTTTTAAATAACCCGACTTATTCAGGTAAGATTTTAGTAGGAGGAAAGAACTTTGGTTCTGGTTCTTCTCGCGAGCACGCAGCTTGGGCTATTTATGATTACGGTTTCCGTTGTGTGGTATCGTCCTTCTTTGCGGATATCTTCCGAGGAAATGCGATAAACGTGGGTGTCTTACCTGTTCAAGTTAGTCCGGAATTTTTACATGAGATTTTCACAGCGATGGAGGCTGATCCAAAGGCGGAATTAGAAGTTAATCTTCCAGAGCAAACTATTACGATCGTAGCGACTGGAGCATTTGAGAAATTTGCTATTAACGGCTACAAAAAGAATAATTTACTAAATGGTTTCGACGATATCGATTATTTACAAGCGATGAAATCAGAGATCAGTACGTTTGCCGTAAATCGTTAATCTGTTGAAACGCCACATAGAAATAATGGACACGACCCTTCGCGATGGGGAACAAACCAGCGGAGTATCGTTTTCAGCCTCAGAAAAGTTAACCATAGCTCAATTGCTATTGACTGAATTGAAAGTCGATCGTATTGAGATAGCGTCTGCACGTGTTTCTGAAGGGGAATTTCAGGCGGTGAAGAAAATTACCTCTTGGGCGGCCCTAAATGGATTCTTAGATAAAGTGGAGGTTTTAACTTTTGTAGACGGGGGAACCTCTGTTCAGTGGATGGTAGATGCGGGCGCTAAGGTGATGAATTTGTTGACCAAAGGTTCATTAAACCACCTAAAGCATCAGCTAAAGAAGACACCAGAACAACACTTTAATGAAATAGGGGAGACCATAGCCTTAGCTAAGTCGAAAGGTTTATCCGTGAATGTATATCTAGAAGATTGGAGCAACGGGATGCGCAATAGTGCAGACTATGTATTTCAATATTTGGATTTTCTCGCTACTCAACCTGTCGATCGGGTTTTATTGCCAGATACCTTAGGTATTTTAACTCCATACGAAGTTTCGGATTTCATCAAGCAACTAGTTTCTCGTTATCCATCCACTCATTTTGACTTTCATGCGCATAATGATTATGATCT
>CAJCBY010000454.1 GCA_903960725.1 uncultured Cytophagaceae bacterium
ACCATCAATCCAGAACGGATAATGGTTTCAGAATCAGTGAGCTGATGCCACAAAAGATTTATTTCATCCATGATTTAGGCCGTCATTCCATCTTAAAATAAAATGAAAACATAAATATGGGTGAAAAATTCGAATTTTTGTTACATTTGGAGAATGAAAAATGTCGTTGCATATGTTCTTTTTGTGATCCTATTTGCCGGTGGCTTATTGCCTAAGGTGGGGATGGAGCAGGCCATCAAGGCGAATGAACTGGTGAAGCATTTTCAAGATCATAAGAAGCAGGCTCCGGCGGGTTTCAGTTTTGTGGACTTCCTTTGGATGCATTACGCGGCTGATTCCAAGCACGCTAAAACAACCCAACATCCGAGTTTACCTAGTTTCGATTTCTCTGGCGCAATCGGATTCGTTTTACCCGTAGTCGCCCTCTTTTTTACAAGTGCTATCGTGCTCATCTTAGCGCGCCGCCGCTCGGAATTCTACGAAAATAACTACCATTTTTCGATGGAACGTGTGTTAATCGCGCCTCCCCGGTTTTAAAGTTACGCCTGCAGGACACGGCATAAGCCGTCATGTAAATGCTTAATTTTAAAATTATGATTCATTCCATTATTACTTTCAGTATACGCAATAAATTAGTGGTTGGGCTTTTTGTCCTGGGACTGATTTTTTGGGGAGGGTATTCGCTTCGCCAATTGCCTATCGATGCCTTACCAGACATTACGTCGAACCAAGTGCAGGTGATTACGCAATCCCCGGCACTTGCGACGTCCGAGGTCGAAAAATTTATTACCTATCCGCTCGAAATCTCGTTGCGAACCATCCCCAATGTGAAGGATATTCGCTCCGTTTCTCGGATGGGGCTTTCCATTATTACGGTCGTTTTTGAGGATGAAGTTGCCACCGAAGTGACGCGGCAGCAAGTCGCGGAGAAACTAAAGGCGGCAGAACCCTATCTGTTACAAGGCGCTGGGGTGCCTGAAATGGCGCCCATCACAACGGGTTTAGGGGAGTTTTTTCAATATACCTTAGAGGTGGACCCCGCTTTCAAGGATCAATATTCACTCTCGGATTTACGAACCTACCAGGATTGGTTGATTAAACGCCAGCTTTTGGGGATTAAAGGCGTGGTGGAGGTCAGCTCTTTTGGAGGAAACCTCAAGCAATACGAAGTCGCGGTGAATCCAGAGCGTTTGCGCGCGATGAATGTGAGCGTGAATCAGGTATTTAAGGCCATTCAAATTAATAATTCGAACTCGGGAGGTAGCTATTTAGAGAAAGGGACGGATGCGTATTTCATTCGCTCGGAGGGGATGTTGACTTCGTTAGAGGATATTGAAAATACGGTAGTAGCCCAAAGAGGCGAGGCTGGATTGCCCATTCTGGTGAAGGATGTGGCCAAAGTAGGTTTTGGCAAAGCGGTCCGCTTCGGTGCCATGACTCGAAATGGCGAAGGCGAGGCTGTGGGTGGCGTGATGTTGCTCTTAAAAGGAGCGAACGCAAATCAAGTCGTGCAAGATGTGAAGGTTCAGATGGAAATCATCGGCAAAACTTTGCCACAAGGAATTAAAATTGTACCCTATTTAGAT
>CAJCBY010000455.1 GCA_903960725.1 uncultured Cytophagaceae bacterium
AGACCACTTTGATTTTACGAGAGGCGATGAAATAGTTGCTTTTGCTACAGCAACTGGCAAGCGGATCCATGGACATACAGTGGTTTGGCATAATCAGGTACCACAGTGGATGAAGGATTTTCAAGGGGATCAAAAGGCTTGGGAAGCCCTATTAAAAAACCATATCCAAACTGTGGTGAAACATTACAAAGGTAAAGTTAGTGGCTGGGACGTGGTCAATGAATCGTTTCTGGACGATGGTAGTTTGCGACCTTCTCTTTGGGCAGATCATATTCCAGATTACATCGCTAAAAGCTTTCAATGGGCCCATGAAGCTGATCCTACTGCGGTTCTTTTCTACAACGATTATGGACAAGATGGTAAGCCTAAAAAGATGCAGGCCATCCTTTCCCTTGTGGCAGATCTAAAGCAGCGTAAATTACCTATTCACGGCTTAGGTCTTCAAATGCACATCAATATCGATTCAAAGAGAGAAGAAATCTCACAAGTAATTGATCAGTCCGCAAAAACCGGACTTGCGATTCACTTCTCCGAATTAGACATTGCCGTAAATCCGAAAAACAACCCGGATTTCAACTACGATGATAAGGCTGCACAGGCACAAAATGAGTTATTCGCCTACGTCTTTACCTCATTTAGAAGCATCCCTGAGAAACAGCAATATGGGATCACGTTTTGGAACATTTCTGATAAAGATTCCTGGTTACGCGGTTATTTTAAACGACCTAAAGAATACCCCCTTTTGTTTGATGAAAATTATGCCAAAAAACCGGCCTATTCCGAACTTATAAATTCTTTAAATAAGCTAAACTAAGCGGAACCTGAGCTTTAGCATTCGAATTTTCGTCCTCTAAGTAATAATACTTGATGGAGCTTTTTCTCGCCTGCTTCAGGATAGCTTTTACGGCAATTTGACCCGTTCCTAAAGGCACATCATTTTCAGGTGAAGTCTTCACATCCAATCCTACAGGAATTCCCTTTTTCAAATCCTTCACGTGCATCAGCTTAAATCGATTGGGATATTTCTGTAGATAGACTAACGGATCTTGCCCAAATTGATGCACCCAAAGTATATCAAGCTCGAAAGAAACATAATCAGGGTTCGTGTTTTGTATCAAATAGTCATACAATGTTCCGTTTTCATACGGAGTAAAATCGTAGCCATGGTTGTGATAGCTGAATTCAATGCCATTCTCTTTTAGTCGTTGGCCCACGCGATTAAAATCTTTCACGGCTGCATCTGCCTGCTGAACGGTAAATTCTCCTTTGTGCGGAATCATTCCCACCCGAACAAACTCAGCACCGAGCGTCTTTGCATCTCGAATAACCGACTCAGTTTTATTTGTCAAAGCGTCGTAATAAACCCCATAACTTGTACACACTAAACCTCGCGCATCCAATAAAGCCCTCATTTCTGCCGCCGTTTTACCAAATAAATTTGAGAATTCGATGTTCCGAATTCCCATCTCCTTGATATAGTCCAAGGTCCCCGCCACATCCTTGGTAAAATCATTTCGAAACGTAAATGAAACCACACCTGGGGTATCTTTTAGCACTTTACTAAATCGATGCTGAGCGAAAATGGCTTGGGTGAGAAATAAGAAAAGTAGGGTGGTAAATTTTTTCATATTTTGCATAGGTTTATTCTATTAAATCTAGTAAAATACATCGGATTAAAACAGGTTACGAAATGAAAAATAAATTAAAATGGATCATTCAGGCTTCTTTCGGCCTGATTCTGACGGGGAGTGGACTTTCATTAGCTATCGACGCAGGAATTACAAAATTTCAAGGTGGAGACTGGTTCTACTACGGAACCGGGGCATTAATCGTATTTCAAGCGGGCTTGTGTCTAGTAATTGATGCGCCTCGCCATAAATAATTAAACAAAATTCAATTATTTCCGTTTAATTAGTACAATTTTTTATTTCAAAAATTATATTGATACCTGCCCAAACATACGATATCGCGATTATAGGTGCAGGAGCATCCGGGTTACAGCTTTTGTACGAATTAATACAAGCAGATCCATCTCATGAAAAGAAAATCTTATTAATTGATTCAGGAGATCGTTCCACGAAAAGTTGGTGTTTTTGGGAAGATAAAAATGCTAGTTGTTTCCCATTCTTAGTCGAAAAATCGTGGCATTCTATGACCTATAGAACGAGCACAGGGGAAACGATAGAATCGCCTATCAATCCATTACAATACAACTATATCTCTTCTGATCGTTTTTTTGACTACTTTTTTAACGAATTCATTCCGTCGAATCCGAACATTACTCACATACTGGGCAAGGCAACAGAAATACACGAAGGTGGTGATTTGCATTCCGTAATTTGTGAAGATGCATCCTCTTTTTACGCGAAACGAGTAGCGGATTCAAGACCCCTAAAATCCGATGATCCAACACTCATTTTCCAACACTTTAGCGGGAAGTTCATCGAGTTCGAGCAACCTATTTTAGATGAAACATCCATGACCTTAATGGATTTTAGTCTACCAGCCTCGACGGAGGAAATGGCTGTATTCCATTACATATTGCCTTTCAGTAAAACAAAAGCCTTGATTGAGACGACTGTATTTACGCGATTAGCCTATAACAAGGAAGCCTATGAACGTATTTGGCAAGACTACATTGAAACTCATTATAGCTCCCAAAAATTCAAAATTCTTTCAAATGAAACAGGGACAATTCCCATGGGAGGTACTACACAGAAAAAAGAGGGACGTGTTTTTAGCATAGGGGCATCAGGGGGAAATATGAAAGCATCTACGGGTTATGCGTTCACCCGAATGCACGAAGATGCTAAAAATCGAGTACTAAATCTTTCGAAAAAAAAACCTAAAAGATTTCGCTTCTATGACAAAATGCTCTTAAAGATCATGCAAAAGGAGATGATCAAAATACCAGCTGTCATGGATAGGCTATTTAGTAGAGTGCAAACACCACATATTCTGCGCTTTTTAGACGATAAAAGTTCCTTAGTAGACGACATAAAATTGCTTTCTCAATTAGACATTCCGCTATTCATTAAACACCTTTTGAGATGAAATCCTACGTGGGAGCCATCGTAACATTACTATACTTAGTATCCTACAAGCTGATTGGACCTTGGACTAATGAGATTGATCTCTATATATGCGGCTTTTTATTACTAATCATTGGCATTCCACATGGCGCTGGCGATCACTTAGTTGCTCAAAAAATCGCTAAAAGAGAAAATCTCACCTTTCATTTGAAGCCTTTTATCGTTTACTACCTAGGAATCATGGTGGCTTATGCAGCCCTTTGGTTCATTACACCGGTGGTCGGATTTATCATTTTCATCGCTATCAGTGTATTTCATTTCGGAGATATGGAAGATGTACATCCGGTCGAGCCTACAAATAACTGGCTAAATCTCGTCAAAACGATTTGCCTCGGGTCCGGAATTTTGTCGTTCATTCTCGTTAGTCATTGGTCAGAAGTTTTAGAAATTACGACCTCGATGCAGGTAAATTTACCTAAGAATCTACCTCCCTTTTCTCTTCTTTTCAGTCT